>DASXOZ010000007.1 GCA_036493895.1 Candidatus Binatia bacterium
GAACCCGGCGCTGCGCCAGGGCGCTGCCCCGGTGCAGGCTGCGCCGGCCGCGGTCCCTGCCGTGACGACCGAGCCGAACCAGCAGAACAAGGACTCCCAGCCGGCAACCGAGGGTGAGGCCTGCGTGACGCCTTCGCGCACCGGATGCGGAGCCCAGGCCGAAACCAGCAACCAGCTCGGTGACGAATTCCGCGATTCGCTCGGCCGCGCGATGGCGGCTGCGGGTTACGATTCCAATCGGATGTAGTTGCCGGATGTAGTCGGCCCCAGCCGATTCGAGCCGATGCGAAAAGGCCGCCCGAGAGGGCGGCCTTTTTCGTTTGCGCGCGACGCGAGGTGCGCGTCGCGCCTAGGGCTCGTGGCTGGCCCGCAGCGCGAACCAGCCGCGAAGCACGCGATAGATCACCCAGATCCCGACGAGCGCCGCCGCCAGGAAAAACGTGACGATGCCGAGTCCGAACACGAGCACGAGCGGCAGCGACAGCGCGGCGGCGACGAGCATCCACAGCAGCGCGTACCAGAACGTGCGGATCTGCCAGCGAAAATGCCCCTGCAGCCACGTGCCCTCGACGTCGGGCTGCCGCGCATAGTTCATGATCACCGCAACGATCGACGGGAGACCGAACACGAAGCTGCCGACGACCGTGGCCGCACCGGTGACGCCGATCAGCACCGACAGCGTGTGCAGCGCGTAGATGATGTGCGTGTACGTCACCAGCGACGGATCCGGGATCCGGCCGGAGCCGTCGGAAAACGTGTGCTCCTCCACCATCATGACAACACGCCTTCGCGGCGAGACCGACTATAAGGGAGGCCTGTTCTGCCCGCGAATCGGTGCAGGCTCGTCTTGCTCGCCTGCGTCCACGGCGTGCATCCTGTGCAGGAAACGGTGGATGAGCGGCGCGAACGCGACGCCGGCGATCACGAGCACGGCCAGGCCGCTGTAGAGCGCGTACAGGCCTGCAAAAATCTTCCCGCCCGTGCTCTGGGGCTGGAGCAGGGGACCCATTCCCGACAGGATCATGGCCGCGTTGGTGAAGGAGTCGACCGCCCCGAGCCCCTCGAAGAAGTGGTACCCGGCCATCCCCACCGCAAGAGAAGCGACGATCATTCCGAAGCCGACCGCGGCGCTGGTGGCCAGGCGGCGCAGGAACAGTCGCCACGGGAGCAACGGCATCGAGTGATGTTCGAATTGCCACATTGCCGCAGCATCCTCCGCGCTGCAGATCAGCACGGCGCCGGGCGCATTGCACGCGCGGCCTTCGCACCGCTCGTCGCCTGCTCGGTCGCGATGACGGCGCTTGCCTGCGCCGCGCACCGCGAAGTGCCGGCCGGCAACGCCGCAGCGACGTCTTCCGTCGCAGCCGAAGCAACCCCGACGCAAGGGCCGGCGCCTGCCGCGCCGGTTTCGAGCGCTGCGCAGGCGGGCCTTCCCGTTGCAACGCGAGTGCTCGATACCGGACAGACGATTGCCGGCGAAGCGCTGGCCTATCCGAAGAGTGCCCTTCCCCAGGTCACATCACAGATCGTGACGATCCTGCCGGGCCAGACGACGGGGTGGCACCGGCACGGGGTGCCAACCTTCGGCTACGTGCTGTCGGGACACCTCGAGGTCGAGTACGAGAGCAAACTCGGGCGCCGGGTGCTCGGACCCGGCGACAGCCTGATGGAGGCGATGCACGTCGCGCACGACGCGACCAACCTCGCCGCCGAGCCGGTTCGCATCCTCGTCGTGTTCATGGGCGCTCAGGGCAGACCGACCGTGCTGCGCGCCGATCCTCCAGCCATGCCCGCGGGGATCGGCGGCACCCGCACCGCCGATCTCGTCGACCTTGCGTCCGTGGACCCTCGCCTTCGCTTCGACATCCGCTACGCCGGCGCAGGCAACTTCACGGGTCGGCCCGTGTATACGAGCGCTCGCGCGTTCCTCGAAAAACCTGCAGCCGAAGCGCTCCGGCGCGCCAACGACCGCGCGCGCAAGGAAGGCTTCGGGCTTCTCGTGCTCGATGCGTACCGGCCGTGGTCGGTGACGCGGATGTTCTGGGACAACTACCCGATGCACCGCGCGTACCTCGCCGACCCGTTGCAGGGTTCACGCCACAACCGCGGCTGCGCCGTCGACCTCACGCTGTTCGACTTGCACACGGGCGCCGAAGTGAAGATGCCGAGCGCCTACGACGATTTCAGCGAAAAGGCCCACCCTTCGTACGCGGAAGGAAGCGCAGCCGAGCGTGCCGCGCGTGACCGGTTGCGCGCGATCATGGAAGCCGAAGGATTCAGCGTCTACGAGAACGAATGGTGGCACTTCGACTACCGGGGTTGGCAGGAATACCCGGTGCTCGATTTTTCCTTCGACGAAGTCGCCAGGTCCGCGTCCCGCCGCGGCGCCCCCTGACGAACGCTCGCCGCCTCACTTCAGGAAGAGCACCTTGCGATCGGTCGTGTGACCGGCACCGACCTTTCTCAACTCGCGGTTGAAGCTGAAGCCGGCATCGCTGTCGAAGGCTGCAGGCTTGGTCGTGTAGAACTGGATCGCTTCGGGCTCGAAGCGCGCCTCGTGCAGCGGCACGTCCTTCAGCTGGCCCCGCTCTTCTGCCTTTCGGCCGTTGAAACGGCAGATGGGCACGCTCTTGATCCTGGCCTTCCCGACCGGTCCCATCTCGATGTTGGTTCCGTAGAGCCACGCGTAGAACGGCTCGCGATGGTTGGATGCCGACGAGCGCACCGGCGTGTGCTCGTTGCTCTTGTACGAGAGGTAGTACTGCACGCCCATGACCTCGGCGTTGCCGTCGCCGCGAAGGTCGAAGACGTCGTAGCAGCCGGGCAGGTTCCGGAAAGTGGGCACCTTCGTCAGCGTGTCGGACTCGCTCGGCACGATCTGCCTCAGCTCGCTCATGTGGCCCGACGGAAGCCTCGTGCAGCCGTGGGAGGTGGGCCCGCGGCCGACGATCCACAGGTTCTGCATCGGCTTGCCGTCGCGCTCGCTGGTGGCTTTTCGCCACGCTGCCGGAAGAAACGGCGTCTGGCCGAGCTCGCAGCGCACGCCGGCGTTGTGGAAGGCGTTGTACGTGATGCCGCCGGCGTACTGGTACGCGAGCAGCGGAATGAACCCGTAGCCGGGGTTGTTCGACAGGTAATCGACCATGCCGAGCTGCCCGCGCCCGTGCTCGCGGCGCATCAGCGGCCAGACTCCGGTGACGCCGAAATCCGGAAGAGTCTCGCCGTTGTACGTCGTCGTCCCGTCGACGGTGCCGGCGGGATAGATCGCCGAGAACTCGAGCGCGTCGATGAAGCCGCCGCCGGCGCGATAATGGCCGCCGCTGGCTGCCGCGATGAACGATTCGGTTTCCGTGCGCAACGCCGGGGAATCCGCTGCGCCGCCCTTGGCCGCGGCGACGGCGCGGTCGAGCGCCGCGGCGACCGGCGGCGAGAGCTCCGTGAGGTTGATGCGGCCGGCAAGCGCAGCATTGGCCGCACCGAGCCGTGATGCCGGCGATGCATCGGTCGACGTCAGCACGGCGTGCCATTTCGTTGCGAGCGCCACCACCGGGATGTGAATCGCGAACACGCGCTCCGGATTGAGCGCCGTCATGACGTCGGCCGCCTTGCGGCGCCACGCTTGGGCATCCATCGTCGATCTGGCGACGACCGCAGCGCCGACACCCTGCTCTTCGAGCCCTTTGACGAAGCGCTCGTAGCCCTTGTTCGTCGTCAGCGTCATGGCCTTGCTGTCGATCAGCTCCTGGTAGGTGCGGTGGCGTGTGTCGAGATCGCCGAGGTAGTTGTCCAGCTCCGCATCTCCCAGCACGACAGTGATCCGGACCTGGTTGCCACGACCGAGCTCGATGTGAACCCGCGTCGGATCCTGGGTGCGCGGCGCAAAGCCCGTATAAAACGACGGCTCGTACCAGTGGAAGTAGACGCCGTCGGGCGGACTGCTCCCGTCCCACGTCGTATCGGAGGCCTGCATCGCAGCAGGCGCGGTGCACGGCGATGCCAGCAGCAACGCCGCGACGAGAAGAGTCGACCAGCGCCGCGTCACTGCAGCACCGTCTTGAGCGACAGCTCGTCCTTGCCACCTGCCGCCTTGCCGCCGGGACCGTCGAGCACGGCCAGCGCGGGCACGTTCTTCACGCTCTCGTTGCCGATGAACGGCCTCGACTGGAAGAGCCAGAGATGGCCGTCGTGGAAGCCGAACTCGATGTCCCAGGCGCGCGGCCTGCCCATCGAATCGCGGGCAGGCGTGAGCTGGGCGTCGATGGCCTTGCCGGCGGCGATGATGTCGTCGAGCTCTTTGGGCGCAAGCACTTCGTCCCTCCCGCTCGACGGGACGATGCGGCTTCCGCCGCCGGGAATCAGCGCGTTCTTCCACGGCGACTTGTAGAGCGTCAGGAGGTCGACGCCGTCGGGCGACCAGCGCAGCGTCTCGGCCGAAGTGCCGTCGACGGCGCCGCCGGGGCCCTCGGAAGTGGCGACGATCATCTTGCTGCGGTCACCGGTCTCGACGTCGCAGGTGACCAGCACTCCGGATTTGTCGTTCGGCACGGACTCCAGGATCACGACCGACGGCAGCACCCACAGCGGCTCGTCGATCAGCGACTGCCGCCACGAGAACGAGCGCAGCTCGAACGGGGAAGCCCACACCTGCTTGAGCGCCGTGTAGATGTCCTCGAGCGATCCCATGTTGAAGACGGTCAGGTTCAGGCCGGCGCCGTTGAAGCTGTCGAGGTCCTCGACGTTGGTGTCGCTGCGCACGAAGCAGCCCACCGTGTCGGTCTTGTTCGGCCCCTTGAGCAGGCCGTCCTTGTCGAGACCATCGCGGATCGCCGCGCGCAGCTCGGGCGACAGCGGCGCTGCCTCGATCGAGTAGCGGATCACGTCCAGGCGCGGCGAAATCCACGTGGAGAGGGACTTCGGATCCTTGGCCGCCGGGAGCATCTGGTCGAAGAACTGATGGAAGGTCGTCTCGACGTACTCCGACAGATGTCCTCCCGGCGTCGCGATACCGGCGTTCTTCAGCGAGTCGGGCACCGCGACCGGAATGCGCAGGTAGTGGTCGCGATAGGCACCGAAAGGCACGACGATGCCGCGCGCGACCTTGTCCGGGAACAAGTGCTTGAGCTCGCCGAGGAACGCAGCTTTCGGCCCGCAGATGCGGCCCGAGTCGCTGCGGCGGATGTCGTTGAGGTCGATCGGCAGCCGCTTGGTGAGATCGACCTTGGCGGTGTCGATGTGCAGCTTGGCCAGCCCGGCGCCGAAGCCGCTGATCTCGCTCTTTCGCGTGTCGTTGCCCGTGTAGTCGGACCACGCAGCGTTTTCGACTTCCGTCATCTGCGCCTTCGGCTTGATGATCACGCGGCCACCGGGTGTGGCCACCATGAACGTCGTCTCGCCGTCGTGGGGTTTCATCAGCGCGAACGCGTCGGGGCCGAGCACGACGTTGGGAATGCCGAGGGAGCGGGCAAGAAGCTGCACGTGCGAGAGCACGTTGCCCTCGCCTTCGGTCAGGATGCCGGCCGCGGGTTCGAGGTCGGCGGGAGTCTCGTTGAGCGCGACGATCTCGTTGCGCTGGTAAGCGTCGTCTTTCGGCGTGAAGCGAAGCTTCCCCACGGCCAGACCGGGATTGAGCACGCGCACGTCGTTGGTGACGTCGGTGCCGAACAGGTCGTGGTGCCGCACCCCGGCGCCGCTCGCGAAGGTGTCGAGGCGGCCGTAGACCTTCGCGTAAAGCAGCAGCGGGCTGCTGCGCAAAACGTCGTCGCCGATGCCGGCAATCTGGGGCATCAGCAATGTCCACTGCGCCCACACCTGCGCATACGGCAGCGTCGCATTGACCTGGGCCCATTCGACGATGCGACCGGCCAGGCGCAGGTTGCGCGCGAACTCTTCGCGAGTCGGGCTCGCATCGGCGAGCATCTTCGCGAGCACCTTCTGGGCCGCTTCGTGCTCGCGATGCACGAGCAGTCCGCAACCGTACGCGGCATCGGTGAGCGCGGAAAGGAGCTGCAGGCTCTGCCTGGCGGTGAGCTTTGCCTGGTCGGCCAGCAGCGCGTTGCCTCGCGCCTGCATGACCGCCGCTGCGGTGATGTCGAGGTCGATCAGGCGGCGCGCGTCGGGGATCGTCACCGATTTTGCCGCCACCGCGCGTCGCGCGTCGCGCATGAACGCCCCGAGCGCGGCCATTGCCGCGACCGGATCGCCGTCCGGCGCCGGAAGCTTGGCCGTAAAATCGGCTTTCAGCTTGGCATCCGACAGCGCCGCGAGCTGTTCTTTCAGCGTCTGCTCGTCGAGACGCGTCAGGCGGCTCAGCTCGACGATGACCTGCTCGATCTGCGTCCGCTCGGCGCCCTGCGGAAGCTTGTCGCGGTACGCGGCGACCTGCGGGACGAGGCCTGCCGAAAGCTGGTTGTGAATAGCGTCACGAAGCGGCTTGAACTTCGCGTCCATATCCTGGACTCGCACCGACATCGCGCGCACCTTCTGCACCTGGCCGAGGTCGTCGCGCAGGAAATAGCGACGCTGCAATTCGTAGGCGAGCGGGAAGTCGCGGCTGTCGTCGAAGCCGGGCTCGGCCAGGAATTTCTCGAAGAACTGAGGCGCCGCCCCGGTTTCGTACTCGGCTCCGGAGAGCCCGCCGAAAGCCTTCAGCTCGGCCAGCTTGTTCGCGGGGTTGGTCTCGACGAAATACTTTTCGAGGATGTAGCCGCACACGAGGTCGCGGTGATCGGAGATCTGCGGCCACAGCCACAGGTCGCGCGAGAAGATGTTCGCGATCCAGACGCGGTGCTGGGACAGCGATTCGGCCAGCGGCGCACGAAACGCCGCACAGAACACCTCGTCGTGCCCGCAAGGGCTCGTGATTCTGCCGGCTGCGTCGCGAACGGGTCGCTTGTCGCCGTTTTTGCAGACGCAGAAATTCTCCGAGTAAGGCCCCTTCAGCTTGGACAACGAAGCCTGGAAGTCGCGCTTGAGGGCTGCCGCCTCGGCGGCAGGAAGCTCGGGCGGGCGCATGGCCCTCGCCGGAGCCGCACCGGCAAGCGCGATCGGCACTGTCAGCAGGAGGAAGAAGAGCTTCGGGGAAATCGGTCTCATGCGGTACATCGCTCTGGTGCATCTCCGTTGGCGCGCCTGCGCCTTCCGCCGCGCGCTGGCGGGTGCGACCACCGCGCCCGCTGCCCCGCCCGGCGGAGCGTCCTTTACCCGATAGCGCGATTTCACCGCTCGAAGAAGTCGGCGTCGCCGTCGGCGCTCGTTGTTGCAAGGCGCCAGCCCTGGCGCTAGTCGGCCCGGATGAGACGCCGATGCGGGCGCACCTGCGCAGGGCTTCCTCTCGCCCTCGCTCTTTACACCCCGGCGCTCGCCGCTACACTCCCGGGCGCACCTGCGACGGCCGGCTCGGGACCGCGACAGCCTCCGGATCCCGCCGCAGCCCGTGCTTACGTCGAATCCATCCGCCCGGCGCCGGCGCTCCAGGCCTTTCTCGATCACGCCGTCGCCGATCTGGAGAACACCGACCCGGCGCTGCGAAGGGCCCGGCCCCGCGTCGCGGTGATCGACCTCACAGGCGCTGTCCCGCTTCTTGCCCAGGTGCGCGGCGACGAGAAGGTCTACCCGGCGAGCACTGTAAAGTTCGTCTACCTGATGGCAGCATACGCGTGGCAGGAACGGGGACGGCTGACCATCGACCCGGAGCTGGATACCGAGCTGTCCCAGATGATTCGCGAGAGCAGCAACGGCGCGACCCAGAAAGTGTTCGCGAGACTGACGGACACCGAGCCGGGACCCGAGCTCGACGCCGCGGCGTATGCGCAATTCCGCGATCGCCGCCTCGAGGTCGAGCGCTGGCTGCAGACGCTCGGGATCCACGACCTTCATGCCGTCAGTCCGACCTACGACGGCGACGGCGATCTTTTCGGCCGTGACCGCCAGTTCCTGCGCGACCGCAGCGTAAAAGGAG
This sequence comes from Candidatus Binatia bacterium, assembly GCA_036493895.1. Taxonomy (NCBI): domain Bacteria; phylum Candidatus Binatota; class Binatia (SeqCode); species Binatia bacterium. The sequence continues at coordinate 7,958 of DASXOZ010000007.1, forward strand.
GCCTCGAAGCCCCATCGCGGCCGCTGGGCAGCGGGCGCGCTACAGGCGGAGACGAGTTCCCGAACCGCCAGGCCATGACGGCAAGCGGAACCGCACGACTGCTCGCCCTGCTCGCGACCGACAGGGCGCTCACTGCGACGGACTCCGCCACGGTGCGCCAGCGCATGAAGCGCGATGTGCGCGAGCAGCCGCACCTGGTCCACCGCATTGCCGGCGGTGCAGCGGCCATCCCCGGTGCCGAGGCATATTCGAAGAGTGGAACCTGGGGACCGATCTATTCCGACGCGGGCATCGTTCGAGACGCGTCGGGAAAAGAGTTCGTGATCGCCGTCTTCACCGAGTCCTCTCCGCCGTATCGCGGGGAGGCCATCGCCCAGCTCACGCGCCGCACCGCCGAGCATATTTTCGGCGCGGGCGCAGCGCCCAACGGAGGACCTACGTGAACACGAAAACGCTGCTGGCCGCAGCCGGCCTGGTCGCGGCGATTGCGCTGGCCGGCGCGGCAAACGCCGACGGACTTCCTCGCAACTGGCCGCTTCCGGCCAAGGATCTCGAGAAACGCCTTTCCCACGACAACTTCACGATCGTCAAGTCCGAAAGCGCGGGTGGCGGCGTCACCGGGGCTTCCAAGATGACGCTGCAGTTCGACGACGGCACGAAGATCAAGACGAAGTGGAAGGCCGTGCCGGAGAAGAAGATGGACGGGTGGAACAACTGCCCGCGCAAGGAAATCGCCACCTACGAGATCCAGCGCTGGTTTCTCGACGACGACAATTTTGCAGTGCCGACCACGGTGGCGCGCAGCATTCCGATGCAGAGCTACAAGGCCGTGCGCCCGGGTGCAGAGCCGACGCTGGCAGGCGGCAACTGCGAGGTCGGAGTCTTCGCGGCCTGGCTGAGCGACGTCACCGCGCCCAAGGACTTCTACGACCACAAACGATTCGCCTCCGATCCGCTCTACGCGCGCTACCTTTCGGATTTCAACGTTCTGACGTACCTCGTCGACCACCGCGACGGACGAGCCGGCAACTTCCTGCTGTCGACGGTCGCAGGCGACCCCCGCGTCTACGCAATCGACAACGGCATCTCGTTCCAGCCGTTTCCGTGGAACTTCCTGGTGCCCAACTGGAACAAGATGCGCGTGCCGTGGGTGCGGCGCGAAACCGTCGACCGCCTGCGACGCGTGACGGCGGCGGACGAAGCGAGGCTCGGCATCGTCGCCGAGCTGGCGATCGACCAGAGCGGCGTGTACCAGGACGTCGAGCCCGGCCGCAACCTCGATCCCGACAAGGGAGCCCGCGCGGCCGGCGGTCACATCCAGTTCGGCCTTACGGCGAAAGAGATCCGCAAGGCCGAAGGACGGCGCGTCGAGCTGTTGCGCGAAGTCGACAGCGGCAAGCTCGCCGTGCACTGACGGCTTTTACTCGGGAGGAGTCTTGGCCGGCTCGTGCGGCGGCTCGACGTAGCCTCCCGGAGCACCCGACGACCCACGCGGCGTCTCGTGCGAGCGCTCGCTCAGCATGTTGCGCAAGCGCTTGGCCAGCGTCTGGCAGATGCCGATGCCGATGGCAGGCTGGTCCTCCATCACTTCGAACAGATCGATGCGGGCAAGGCTCAGCAGGCGCACCTCGCCGACAGCCGTTGCCGTTGCCGAGCGCGTCTCGCCGTCGAAGGCCGCCATTTCCCCGAAGAAGTCGCGGGGACCGAGCTCGGCGACCAACTCGGCGTCCCTCAGGATGTGCACGTTGCCCTCGACGATGAAGTACATGTTGTCGTCGAGCTCTCCCTCGGTGACGATCGCCACGCCGTCCTTGACGACGACCTCGCTGACGACTCGGGCAAGCTCGGAAAGCTGTACCGTGGCAAGCCCCTCGAACAGGTCGAGAGCGCGAAGGTGAAGCATCGTCTCGACGGGGTTGAGCATCGGCATTTCGGCAATTTCCTCTTCGGGTGCTTCGGTCACGACCGCGTCGTGATGAACGGCGACGCGGCGCTTCGGGGAAAATACGCGCAACGCCGCATCCACGTCCAGAGCCGGAGCCACGCTGGTGAGCAGGCCTCTGTTTATCGTCGCGGCCAGAAGCGAGGTGGTCAGCGGGTCCCGCGAAGCCAGCGCCTGGGCGACGGCTTCTTCGAGCGAGGGCATGCGCCGGCCGAGGGCCTCGGCGGCGCGGGTGGCCAGGCGCTGAACGCCGTGCTCCTCGAGCAGCGGCAGGATGCGGTTGCGCTCGGCGGGCGGCAGCAGCGCCTCGAGCGCCTCGAGCAGCACGGCGCGGTCGCGTACGTTCCAGGCGCGGCCGAGGGAGCGGCAGAGGCTGGCGATGCGATCGTCGTCGCGCAGCGCCGCGAGCAGCTCGAGGACCACTCGCGAGCTTTCGTCGATGCGTTCGCGCAGGCGTTGCAGCACCAGCCGCGATATCCCGTTGGCCTCGAGAGAACCGAGCACGACCAGCAGCCCGCGGCAGACGTCGATCTCGCGATCGATCAGCATCGTCAGAAGCGCACCGTCCGGACGGATCTCCTTCAGCATCTGAGGCACGACGGCACGCCCGCGACGGCCTCCGTGACGCAGCGCATGGAGCATCGCGTGCACCGCCACCGGACCAAGCGTCTCCAGCGCGCGGCGCGCGGCTTGTGCCTCGACAGGCACGCGAGACGAGAGCCTCTGCGCGAGCAGCAGCGCGTGGTCGGACAATCCGGCATTGCCGATCAGGCGCAGCACCGCCGTGCGCACGGAAGGATCGGGATCGTCGGCCAGGTCGAGAGCCTGCTGCGCCTTGGCCGCGACCGCCTGCTGGTGAGTGACCGCGATGTCGGCCAGGGCTTCGACGGCCCGCGGACAGCCGCACGCATTCTGCTCCCTCTCCGGGTCGGCAGGATTCGCCGGGGCTGAAGTGGTGAGGTTGGCGAGCAGCAGGTCGAGGCGACGCAGCCACGTGGGATCGCCGTCGTCGCCACGCATCAGCTCATAGCGAAGCTCGGCCAGCGCGATCACCCGGCATTCGGGGTCTCCGCCTTCGAGCGCCGCGGCGACGGTATCGTCGAAAGCGTCCATCGAGGCGTTGTCGAAGCCGAGCCGCGCGGCCGCTACGTCGGCAGCAATGCGCACAGCCGCGGCATGCGCGGAACTGTTGCGCGCTGCCTGGATACGATCGCGGACCGCATCGACGAGCCTGGGGTAGGGCTGCGCGCGCCCGAGGTACTGCAGCAACTTTCCGTGGTCGACGGGCCCGAGGCCGGAAGAATCGGTGAGAATCCGCACGACGCTTGCGACGGCGGGGCCGCTCTGCGGCACGTCGGCGCCGGCTCCGGCGAGGACGCGGTCGAAAGCCTCGAGCAGCAGCGGTCGTTGCGAGGTGCCCCTGGCGATCGCCCGCGCCAGCGCCTCGATCGCGATCCCCGACGGCGCGTCCGAGAGAAGGCCGCACGCCGCCCGGCACAGATTGACGTCCTCGCCTTCGAGATTCTGCTGCAGCGTGCGCAGCGTCGTCGGATCGAGCAGCGCCTGAAGCGACTCGCCGTCACCATTCTCGCTGCGACGCACGCTGGCGGCATCGAGCAGGAGATTCGGGTAGTTCACCCACAGCCACCACGTCATCATCGTCCATGCGGCCGCGACCGGGAACGCCAGCGCGGCCACGTGTGAGGGATTGAGGAACGTGACGATCAGCAGCACGAGAAGGCTGCCGAGCGCCGCACCTGCCCTTTTTGCCGGCCCCTGGACGATTCCGGTCGCGGACGATCGCATGCGCGGCGGCAGCAGCGCGCTCAGGATGCGCTGGGCAGGCTCGTAGATCGTGTGGTCGACGACGCTGGTGCCCACCATCGCGGGCATCGCGGTCGGCAGCCCGAACTTGGCCGAAATCGCCGTGAGGCCGAGCATGTAGCCGGCGGGCGACAACACGGAGGCCATCGGCACGCCGACGCGGCGAAACAGCGCGGCGCTGCCGACGAGCTGGAGCAGCAGCACGCCGACGTTGATCCATCCGCGCAGCAGCCCGTAAAGGCTCAGCAGGCGCTGTTCGCCTTCCGGGAAGCGAGTGGCCATGTCGGCCGCCAGTGAAAACTCGAAGTACAGCACCGGCCCGAGCACGCCTGCGAGGAACGACGTGCAGACGAGGACGCGAAACAGCGCGCTCTCGCGCCAGTAGACGACAAGCCGCGACTGCGGATCCGCCGCTTCGATCGTCGCGCCGCCGGCACGACGCAGGATGCGCGGTCTCCTCGCGCTGCGGCCGAGCGGCATCGTCGCGAATGCCGCCGCGATGAACGCGACGGCCGAAACCAGCAGCAGCGACGGAATGCCGAAGTATTTGCCGAACGTCGACGACGAGAAGCTGCCGAAGATCGTGCCGAGGGTGCCGCCCGCCGTCATCAGCGCAACCAGGCGCTTGCTCTGGCGTCCCGTCATCAGCCCGCCGACGACGACCCAGAACATCAGGGATGCAATGACCTCGATCTGCTTGGATGCCAGGATCAGCGTCGTCGCGGCACCGGGAGCGCCGGTCGTCACCAGCGTCCACATCACGAGCAGGACGACCGTAAGCGACGCGAACGTGATGCCGAGCAGCACCCGCTGGTTGGCGCGCACCGCGAGGCGGCCGGCGACGAACGTCGTCGCGGTCAGCAGCACCGAATTGACGAGGAAGACCAGCGGCAGCCAATCTACGCCGACCCGCTTGAGGAACATCGTGTCGGAGCAGTTGGAGACCGAGACCGAGCCCCACTCGATCAGGAACAGGGTGACGGCCGACCAGGCGACCACCCGCCCCTCTCCGGGCTCGACTGCCAGGGACTGCCGCAGGCGCGGCACCAGTCGGGCGGGCCGATTCAGGCGGGAACCTGTTCCGGGGATGCGGACATCATGCGGGAATAGGCTCGCACGATGGTGACCGCCAGCAAGAGCCATGCGACAGCGAGGACCACGTTCACCAGAAAGAACGCCCGCGGCGGCAGGTCAAGGAAATGCACGCCGACGACAACGGTCAGCGCGGCAAGGCCGTCCCCCAGCCGCAGGAACAGCGAGTCGATCGCCGGCTTGGCCCTGTACTTCGTCTCGGAGCTCGTCGGCAGCCACAGCACCTGGCGCGCCGTGTTGTTGATCGAGTAGTCGGTCGAGTTCTCGGCGATCTTCAACGACCGCACGACCGGCAGGATCGGCAGCAACGCCATCGTCGAATACGAGATCAGCGAGATCACCGGCAGCATCAGCATGATCGCGCCGAAGCCGCCGTAGCGCAGCAGCCGGGAGGCCAGGAACGCCTGCGCGACCAGCGCGATGACGTTCACGTACGTGAACAGGCTGCTGTAGAACAGCGTCGTCTCTCTGCCGACCAGTTCCTGGACTCGCGCGGGGTCGGTGATCCCCTGTGCCGCCGCCTTCGAGGCCAGCGTGTCCTGCAGCACGCGGAACATCAGGTTCTCGCCGTTGGTATTTACCCAGTTCGTCAGCAGCGCGACCAGGGCGACGGTGACGAGATAGCGGTGCGTGAAGATGAAGCCGATAGCGCCGCGCCCTGCCCTTCCCGTACGTTCGTCGTCTGCCGTCGGCCGCGGCAGCGGATCGACGCGGCCGCGCCCGAGCGGCCCGCGCACATAGGCCAGGCGCGAAAGCACGATCGAAGCGGCCAGCGGGATGTTCGCGAGGATCAGCAGCGTTGCCGGGCTCATTCCGCCGCTGACGAGCACGGTCGTCAGCCAGGACCCGAAAGCCGCACCGGCCGTGGCGCCGATCGCGATCAGCGGCAGGAGCCTGGTCCCGCGCTCTCCGGCGTAGAGGTCGGCGGCCATCGTCCAGAACTGGGCGATGAGAAAGACGCCGAACATCCCGACCCAGAGATAGAAGGCGATCCCGGCGTACGGCACGTTCGGCGCGAGAAACCCGGGCCTGAGCAGCCAGAACACGACGAGGTTCGACATGCTGATCAGGATGCTGCCGGAGACGAGATTGCTGCGCGTCACACGGTGCGAGAGGTTCGCGACGAGGCTGGCCAGCCCGGCCAGCAGCAGGCTCTGGCCGAAGCTCGAATAGGCCTTGAGCTCCATCGTCGAAAGTCCCTGCACGCTCGAGACGGCGATCCAGCTGTCGCGCAGGGGCTTGACGAAATAGTACGCGCAAAGAAGGAGGAAGACGTTGGCGAACAGCACCAGCCCCGTCGGTCCTTCGCCCGGACGAATGTCGGTGAACGTGCCGAGGAAGCGTTCGAGCGGAGACGGTCTCGTGTTCTGCTGCACGTTGGCCTTGCCGGAGCCGCCCGCGCCCGGCGCGGCGCTTGCGCCGTACGCGATGCGCTGGCCGGCGCCCCAGCCCGAACGTCCCCCCTTATTGCGGGTCCGGAAGCCTGAGACAACGCAGCTTGTCCAGCCGCCGTCGCCGACCGGCGCGCCTTCCACCCTTTCGTGGCCGCTATTTTCGTCGACGGCGCTGCGGCGGCAACGCGGAATCTCGGCCGGCGGCGGCCCCGAAAAAAGCGACTACCCCGGCCGGACTGCTTCTGTCACACTCCTGCGGTCCGGAGCCACCCCATGAGAGGATCCATCGACGAGCCGACCCTCGGGGTCCCGGCAGCGCCGCTCCCGCACCTCGGCCCGAAGGCTTCCAATGCCTGCGATCGAACGCGGCCGGCGCTCCTTTCCCGGTTGCGCCGCTCCCGCCCGGTGGAGGCCGCGGTCGCCCTTCTCGTGGCCGTCTGCTGCGCGGCAGCGGGCTCCACTGCGCACGCAGCCACCGCGCTGCCGGACCTCATTGTCGACAGCCTCTCGGTCGCGCCGGGAAGCGGGCCCAACGGCACTTCGGTTCAGATCACCGCGACGATCCGGAACCAGGGCGACGCGCCGGCGGTCGCCTCCAAGACCCGCATCCGCATCAACACGGATCCGACCGGCGTCCTTCCCACCGACACCGCGCTCTGCAACAGCCTGGCCACGCCCGCCCTCAACGCCGGCGACACGGCGGAAGTCACTTGTATGCCGGCACTGATGGCCAGGCCCCCGGGCGCAAACTACATCTGGGCAATTGCCGACGCCGGCCCGGACGTCACGGAGAGCAACGAGGACAACAACAAGATCAACCAGCCCTTCACGATCAACGACCAGGTGCCGGACCTCATCGTCCAGAGCATTGCGGTCAACCCGGATTCGGTCTCCAACGGCGAGGCGCCCGACATCACGATCGTCATCAAGAACCAGGGCACGTCGCTGGCGGCCGCGTCGATCGCCAGGGTGCGAATCAACCAGAACGCGACGGGCGTCGCTCCGGAGGACGACCAGGTCTGCGGCAGCGTCTCGACGCCGAGCATCGCGGCCGGGCAGATCGCGACGGTGCATTGCAAGTCGACGATCAGCGGGCGCCCGGCCGGCACGAACTACGTCTGGGTCATCGCCGACGTCAACAACGACTCGGGCGAGAGCAACCACGACAACGACCGGGCGAGTGCACTGATCACGATATCGGCCGCTGCGAGCGACATCGTGGTCGACAGCATCGTGCTCAACCCGACCGGCGGCGCGAACGGCTCGCTGGTGCAGATCACGATTACCGTTCGCAACCAGGGCACCGGACCGTCCTTCGATTCGACGACGAAGGTTCGCATCAACCAGAACCCCGACGACGTTGCAGCAACCGACCCGATCATCTGCGGATCCCTCGATACACCGGCGATCCCCGTCGGCTCCACGACGGTGGTCTCCTGCAAGCCGACGCTCAACAACCGGCCCGCGGGTACGAACTACATCTGGGTCATCCTCGACAGCTCGAACACGGCCGGTCAGGCCGACCGCACCAACGACAGGTCGCGCGCCGACTACGAAGTCGCTGCGCCGCCGGCGCCGGACATGGCCGTCACCCAGGTCACCGTCAAGCCGACCAGTGCAGCCAACGGAACCCTGATCACCGTCAGCGCCCGGGTCGAGAACGACGGCAAGGCCAATTCTCCGGTCACCGAGACGCGCTTCCTCGTCAATCAGAACGCCGACGGCGTCTCCGACGGAGATCTCGTGCTTTGCGACAACGTCGACACGCTGGCCCTCGCTCCGGGCGCCAGCCTGAACGTCAACTGCAAACCGACGCTCAGCGGCCTGGCCGGCGGCAGCTACTTCATCTGGGCACTCGCCGACATCACCGGAGTTTCGGGGCAGTCCAACCACAACAACGACATGCTGTCGGTGCCGTTCACCGTTCTGACGTCTCCGGTCCCGGATCTCGTCGTCGACTCGGTCGCTGCAACGCCGTCTTCGGGCAACAGCGGCACGATGGTCACGGTAACCGCGAAGGTCCATAACGTGGGCACAGCGGCCGCGGCAGCCTCCACGGCTCGTTTCCAGCTGAGCGCGAGCTCGAGCGCGGTGCTCGCGACCGATCCGGTGGTCTGCAATTCGCTCACTCCGTCTCTGGCCACCGGCGTCTCGAGCAACGTCAACTGCACTTGGACCGTCAATGGCCAGGCGCCGGGCCCGATGTTCCTGTGGGTCACGGCCGACCAGACCAATACCGCGGGGCAAACCAACCGCACCAACGACACGAACAAGACGGCCTTCACCGTCGCGGCGGCATCCGGTCCCGATCTCGTGGTCAAGCGCGTCGTCGTGCTGCCCTCCACCGCGCGCAGCGGAACCAGCGTGCTCGTGCGCGCGCGGATCGCCAACGTCGGCAACGTCGCCTCGGCCGCGTCGGTGACGACGTTCCGCATCAACCAGAACACGAGCAGCGTCAGCAACGCCGATGCGGTGCTGTGCGCGGCGAAGCCGACGGCGGCGCTGCTTCCCGGCACCGGCGTGCGCGTGCGATGCACGGCCACCATCGGCGATCTTCCTCTCGGTGCCAACCAGGTATGGGTCACCGCAGACACCACCGCGACCTCCGGCCAGACCAACACGGGCAACGACAGCGGGCACGCAACGCTGACGGTGACCGACGCAGCGTGCACCGACCCGAATGCGGCGCCCGTCTTCGGCTGGCCCGTCGAGCAGCCGCGCATCCTGCAGGACTACGCGAGCTACGGCTCCGTTCCTCTCGGCGCAGGCAAGGTCGGTTACCACTCGGGCATCGACCTTCTGTCCCAGCTTTCGATTCCCGCCGACCAGACTCCGGTCTACGCGGCCGCCGACGGCGAGGTGGTCGCCATTCGCCGCGGTTGTCCGTCGCCGGCCGATCCCGTCGTCAATCCTCCGAGCGGCACCTGCGCCGGCGGCTGGGGCAATTTCGTCGTCATCCGCCACGGCGACGGCATCTACAGCGTGTACTCGCAGCTCGGCGACGTCCTCGCGAAGAACGACACCTGCGTCACGCGGGGAGACCGCATCGCGCTGGCCGGAAGCAGCGGTGCGACCAACATTCCGGTGCACCTGCACTTCGACGTGCTGGCCAACCTGGTCGAACCGGTACCGCGCGCCGAGCTCGGCATGGAGTACTACCGCAAGTACTACCCGTACGCGGGTCGCACGCCCGAAATCGACACCGGGGCGCTGCAGACGCACCTGGATGCGCGTGATTTCATGCCGCGCATCCGCATCGGCATCACGGCAGCGACGGCTGCGTCACGCGACGTCGCCAGCGGCGCAGTCGTCGCGCGTCTGGCCAAGGGGCAGCAGTACATTTCCTACGGGCAGCTCGTGCCGGGTTTCTACCTCATCGACCTGCCGAACCCGATGCTGCCCGAAGACGGGCCTCCGTACGGCGACGGCGTGCGCTACGGCTGGGTTCCGGCCGCTTCGGTGCAGGAGCTGGAGACCGCACCGATGCCGACGTCGTCGCGCATCGACGGCTTCGGCGTCTTCTCGCTCGAAGGTGCCGGCCCCAATTTCGTCGTCGTGCGGGACCAACCTTCCGCAACCTCTGCCGAAGTGACCAAGGTGTGGGCGGACCAGCAATTCGCGCCTGCCGGCGCCCCGGTGCCTGACCTCGGCGCCGGCGGAAACTGGCAGCCGATCTACGTCTCGGGCACGACGACCACCGGCAGCACAAAGCCGCGCGTGGCTTACGTTCCGGTCGTCGACCTCGGTCCGCCGCCAGGCCACTGAGATCGCCACGGCCCGGCGCGGACGAGCGCAGCCGTGAGCCTTCGCGTCAGTGCCGACCGGCTTCCGCTGCCTGGATGCGGCGAACGACGTCGGCCGACGGAGTTCGTCCTTCGGCCTTCGCTTCGTCGACCACGCGGCGCGCTTCGCCTGCGCGTCCCGCCGAAACCAGCGCTTCGGCGAGCTTGTCCGGAAGAGCCGGATCAGCGGCGCCCTGCTCTTTTTCTTTCGAGTAGAGACTGACGAGCGCGTTCCACCCCATCTGGCTCTCGGGCTTGTAGGTGACGACTTGGCGCATGTACCGTTCGGCGCGCGCATCGTCGCCGTGTTTGAGGAACCAGTCGCCGAGGATGCGCATCGCGCCGATGACACCTTGCGGGCTCAGCTCGACCGCTTCCTCGTACGTCGCGATCGCCTTGTCGTTCTGGCCGTTCTGCATGTAGAGCGCACCGAGGTTGTTCAGGCTGATCGCGATCGCGCGATCCTTGTCGTTCCAGTCGAAGCTCTGGAAGCAGAAGAATGCCGACATGGCCACCGCGGCCGCACCGCCTGCGACGTTCTCCCAGCGCGCCGCGCGCACCTGTTCCTCTAGCCACAGGACGCCCCACGCGCCGAGCACGATCAGCGCCGGCACCACCTGGATGCGGTAGCGCGAGAACACGTAGAACGCGACGACCGTCGCGCAGTAGACGGCGACGAAGCCGACGAGGATGCGCGTTTCGGTCTTCGTGCGGATCGAGACGGCGGCGCCGAGCACGGCCAGCGCCGCGACCACGCCGATGCCGAGCAGCGGCAGCGCGAGCACCCACGACCAGCGCTCGAGCAGGTACATGTTGAGGTTGTCGGGCACCTCGTAGTCGTTCCAGAACAGGATGAACTTCCTCAGGAACATCATCTCCGCGAACGTCGGGTTCTCGTGGATGTGTTTCCACGCCAGCGAGCTCCAGAAGTCCGAGACCTGCGACGGCGTCAGCTTCCTGCCGCTCTGGCGCTCGGCCTCGGCGCGGAAGTCGGTCTCTTCGAAGCGCGGGTCGGGGCGGATCGACGGCGGCACGAAGTAGCTGCCGCTCGTGTTCAGCGGATTGTTGCCGATGTAGAAGTTCTGCCCGGCCTGCGACGTCGTCAGCACCCACTGCCCTTCGACGTGGTGGTTGCGCAGCCCAATCGGAGAAAGCACCAGCGCGGCGCCGAAAAAGAGCGCCGCGGCATTGCGCATTCCGTGACGGTCGGGAATCCGGAGAAAATCGAATTCGCCGTCCCTCTCGAACAGCAGCAGCGCCATCGACAGCGGGATGAACACGATCAGGTTCGCGCGCGTCAGGCACGCCAGCGCGAGAACGGCGCCGGCAGCCAGGCGGATCTTTTCGCGACGATCGAGCATCAGCACGAGGAACGCCGCGACGAGAAACACGCTGAGAAACGTTTTCTCGATCTGCACTTCGTAGAAGATCGACGGCAGGAAGAGCGCCGCCATCAGCCCGGCCAGGTTTCCCGCCGCGACACCGAAGATGCGCCGCCCGAGCAGCGCCGTCAGCGCGCAGGTGCCGACGCCGAAGGCCACCTGGACGAGGTAGACGAGCATCAGGTGGCGTCCGAAGATCGAGTACAGGACGCCGAGGAAGTACGGGTACAGCGGATCCTGGTAGAAGATGCGGCTGCCCATCCAGTCGCCGGCGGCAATGCGCTGCCCCCACTCGTCATAGACGAGGCAGTCCAGGCCGAGGTTCTCGAAGAACGGCGTCTTCGACAGCGCCAGGACGTGCGCCAGCCGCAGCAGCGCTGCGACGACGAGCACCGAGGGCAGAAACCAGCGAGAACAAAGGACGCGGCGCAGCGGCGACGGGCCGGGCGCGGATGCGGCCACAGCCGGCCCGGCCTTCGCGCTCGCGACCGGAGCGGAGGCCTGCTGGCCCGCCGGCTTCGGTTTTGCGTGTATGGCGGCCTCCGCCGCTTCAGCGGCGCGGCGCTCGGCGCGGCGGCGTTCGGCTTCGCGGTTTTTCGCCATGGCCGGCGATTAGCACGGCGTCGCCAACGGGGAAATGCCGCGCGGCAGCGCCCGGCGGCCTACTGGAACGGGTATCCGGACCCTACCAGCGCCTGGATCGTCGCTCGCAGCCGTTCGTAGCGCTTCGTCGGCGTCTTCGACACGGTCGCGGGGTCCTCGTCGCCAGGCCATGCGTTGCGCCCGTGCACCGATGCCGAACGGTCGGCGTATCGCACGGTGACCGACCAGTAGCGCCCGGCGACGGCGTCGGGAATTTCGTAGTTGGTCTTCCAGTTCCAGAAATCGACGGCATCGAGCGTGCGGCGCAGGTCTTTCCACTCCTTCTCCGACGGCGCTCGCGCATGGTCGACCTTCGGGTCGAGAAAATCGGACGCGGGGGCGTGCTGGATGAAGTGGAGCGTGCCGCCGTCCAGCTTCACTTCGATCGAACCCTGCTCCAGATAGGCCCCGCTGGTGCAGTCCATCTCGAGGGGCTTCGACTGTGCCGCGGCAGGCCCGACGCCTGCAACGAGAACGAATGCCGCGACAACGACGACCGCGGCGCTTCGCATCAGAATTTCACCTCGGGCACCGCTTTGGCCGACTCCGGCGCTTCGAAATAGGGCTTGGACCCGAAGCCCGTCATTTTCGCGACGAGGTTGGTCGGGAAACTCTTCAGCGTCGTGTCGTACGCCTGCACCGCCTCGTTGTAGCGCATGCGCGCGACGGCAAGGCGATTCTCGGTGCCGGCCAGCTCGTCCTGCAGGTGAAGGAAATTCTGGTCGGACTTGAGCTGCGGGTAGTTCTCGGCGACGACGAGAAGGCGCGACAACGCGCCGGTCAGCTCGTTGGATGCCGCCATCGTCTCGGTCGGCGTGCCCGCCCCTGCCACGCGGCTCCTCGCGTCGGTGACCTTGGTCAATACTTCCTTTTCCTGCTGCGCGAAGCCCTTGACCGTGGCCACCAGGTTCGGGATCAGGTCGTTGCGACGCTGAAGCTGGTTCTGGATCTCGCCCCAGGCCGAATCGACCGCCTCGCTCGTCTGCACCAGCGAGTTATAGCCGCAGCCCGGCAGCGCCAGCGCACTGGTCAATGTCACCAGGGCAACCATCATGGATTGGAGCATCGCGCGTCGCTTCATCGTCCTGCACTCCTGTTCGCCGAGTCTACCAGCTGCGGCCCGCGCCGCCGCCTCCAAAGCCTCCGCCCCCGCCTCCGAATCCGCCACCACCTCCGCCGCCGAATCCTCCACCGAAGCCGCCCGACATCGGCCCGCCGAAACCGCCGCCCCAGAACACCGGTCCGTAGAAGCCGCGCCGACTGCCGAGAAAAATGCGCAGCAGCAGGAACACCACGAAGATCCAGAAAATCAGCGGAGGACCGACGTCGCGCGCTCGCTGGCGCCGCACCGACGGCGCGCCCTGGCCGTCGTACTCGGTCTCGAGAACCCTCGCGATCTCGCCCATGCCCGCGCGGATGCCGCCGGGATAGTCGCCGGCGCGAAAACGCGGGACGACGAAGCGGTCGAGAATCTCGCCGAGGCGCCCGTCGGGCAGCACACCTTCGAGCCCGTACCCGGTAAAGAAGCGGGCATGGTGATCGTCGACGGCGATGAGGAACAGAAGGCCATCGTCTTTCTCGGCGCTTCCGAGCTTCCACGCGGAAGTGACCTTCATGCCGTAGCTGAACTCGTCGAGAGGTGCCGTGGTGCGAACCGTGAGCACGACGATCTCCGCGCCTTTGCTGCCTTTGACCTGCATCGCGAGACGCTCGAGATCGTGCCGCGTGCCGGCATCCAGGATTCCTGCGTCGTCGACGACCGGACCGGTAAGCGCAGGGATCGCGCCGCTGCGATGTTGCGATGGCGCGGGCGCGGCAGGTGCGACGGGTGCATACGGAACCGCCGCCGGAGAAGGCGCCTGCCCGGATTGCTCGAGCTCGGCAACGGCCGCTCGCGCCGTTGCGACACCGAGGGCCTGCGTGCCGGCAATCACACCGAGCGCGAGAGCGAGAGCCCCGGCCAGCGGGCGCGCGCGCCGGATCTTCATTGCGCCGGGATCCCGTCGACCAGCCGTGCCAGCGCGCCGAGCTCGTCGAGGTAGCTCGCGAACACCGCATCGACGTCGGCAAGCGGGAGGCGGACGCCCCGGCGCGCCGCCTGCACCCTGCGGAACGTCTCACTGCGGGTGCCGAAAAGCCGGTCGACCTCGTGGGTGATGCGATGCGCGGCGTCGCGCTCGGCGTCGGCCAGCAGCAGCAGACCTCGCATGATGATTTCGAAGCCGGTGCTGCTCGCGATCATCAGCGCACGAATGCGACGGCGGCTTCCAACGGCTTCGAGGTAGGCCTGGCGAAGATGAAGGAGTTTTCCCTTCAGCTGCTGCTCCACTTCGAGGCGAAGATTGGCGCGATCGACCACCAGGCCTGCCAGCGGATCGGCTTCTCCGCGCACCAGCAAGTGGGTGTCCATCAGCGCGAGCACCTCGAGGGGAAAAACATCGCAGGAGGTTGCCAGGTAGTCGCGATCGAGTACCAGGGGGGCAGCCAGGCCGCTTCGCTTCCAGCGTTTCCAGACGCCGGCGACGTCGTCGAGGGTGGGCACGGTGACCGACTCGACGATGAGGAGCGTCTCGAGCAGCGTGCCCCGCGCAGCTCGCAAGGCGTCGTCCAGCGCGGCATCGCCGTGAAGCAGCACGGCCACCAGCTGCGTTCCGAGCACGGCAGTGCAGTCGGATGCGAAGCCGTCGGCTTTCTTGCGTTCGCTACGCGTCGACACCTCTTGAGTCTAACGGCAGGCGGGCTGCGCTTTCCAGCGCCAGCGGCCGTGTGACCCCGTTCGCGCCCGGGGACGAGGCACACTTTTCCTCCGGACTCGCGCCGGACTCGCGCCGGACTCGCGCGGCCTGCCAGACCCTCGCGACCCGCCACCCGTCGGCGCGAAACCTTACCAGGTGTCGATGCACGGGCGTTTCTTTCCCGTGCGGGGCGCAGCCGGCGGAGCCGAGCGAAGGGCCGTCATGATCCAGTGGCGCGAGTCCGCAGGATCGATCACGTCGTCGATCTCGAACGCGGAGGCCATGCTGACCGCCTTGCCGATTTCGTACATGCGCGCGACCATCTCGTCGAAGAGCTTGCGCCGTTCCTGAGGATCGGCCACCGCCTGGAGCTCTTTCTGAAAGCCGAGCTTGACCGCACCTTCGAGGCCCATTCCCCCAAACTCGCCGGTAGGCCACGCCACCGTGAAGATCGGCGCGTGAAAGCTGCCGCCCGCCATTGCCTGGGCCCCGAGTCCGTAGCCCTTGCGCAGCACGATCGTGAAGAACGGAATCGTGAGGCTGGCGCCGACGACGAACATCCTCGAGGCGTGGCGAACCATCGCGCGCTTTTCGATCTCGGGTCCGACCATGATGCCGGGCGTGTCGCACAGGAACAGCAGCGGCAGGTCGTGCGCATCGCAGAGCTGCATGAAGCGGGCGGCCTTGTCGGCGCCGTCCGGATCGATCGCGCCGGCCAGATGCGAAGGATTGTTCGCGAGAATTCCGATGGGCCTTCCCTCGATCCTTGCCAGCGCGGTGATCATTCCCGAGCCGAAGCCGCCGCGCAGCTCGAGCAGCGACCTGTCGTCGACCAGCGTCTCGATCACGTGGCGAACGTCGTAGATTCTCAGGCGGTTCTCGGGGATCGCACTGCGCAGCAGCCGCTGGTCGGCCATCGTCCAGTCGTCGACGGCGCCCTGGAAGTACGAAAGGTATTTCTTCGCCGCTTCGACCGCTTCGGCTTCATTGGCAACCGCGATGTCGACGACGCCGTTGCGAGCCTGCACCGACATCGGTCCCACTTCGTCGGGATGAAAAACGCCGAGCCCGCCGCCTTCGATCATTGCCGGGCCGCCCATGCCGATGCTCGAGTTCGCCGTCGCGATCACGACGTCGCAGCATCCGAGCAGCGCAGCGTTGCCGGCAAAACAGCGACCCGAGTTCACGCCGACGAGCGGGGCCAGGCCCGAGAGCTTTCCGAAAAGCGCGAACGCGCGGCAATCCAGTCCGGCGACGCCGGATCCGTCGGTGTCGCCCGGCCTTCCGCCGCCGCCCTCGGTGAAGATCACGACCGGAAGCCTCTGCTCGAGCGCGATCTCGAACATGCGGTCCTTCTTGCGGTGGTTCTGCAGGCCCTGGGTGCCGGCCAGCACCGTGTAGTCGTAGGACATGACGACGGCGCGCGAGCGATCGGGGCCGAAGACATCGCCGTTGATGCGGCCGAGACCGCACACCAGGCCGTCGGCCGGCGTGCGGCGCACGAGGTCGTCCACGCTGCGGCGGCGGCGCTGCGCCGCGATCACGAGAGCGCCGAACTCGGTAAACGAGCCGTGGTCGCAAAGCTCGTCGATGTTTTCGCGCGCGGTGCGCTGGCCGGTCGCTTCGCGGCGCGCAACGGCATCGGGGCGCTCGGAGTCGTAGCCGTAGCGATGTCGCTGGATCGACTCCGCCAGGTCAGGGCGAATGAAATCCGGATCGGCTTGTGCCGCATCCGCGTCGCCGGCGGCATCCACTTCGGCCTCCTCGAGGAACACGAGCGCCTGTCCCTCCCCGACCGTATCGCCGATATCGACGGCAAGACCGCGGCAGACACCGGAGGCCGGAGCAGCGACGACATGCTCCATTTTCATCGCTTCCATCACGAGCAGCGCCGCTCCGGTCGCAACGCAGTCTCCGTCGGCGACCGATACACTGACCACCGTCCCCTGCAGCGGAGCCCTCACGGCAAAGGTGCCGGCCGGCGCATCGACGGCCGCAGAGACCGCGACACGCGCTTCCTCCACCTGAACAACGCCGGCAGCGGCAACAATGGACGCTGCCTTTCCGTGCCGCACGACCGCCAGCGGATCCACCGAATCGACGCGCGCGCCGATACCGCCCGCTTTCGGCTGCGCCGACGGCTCCAACGGCCTTGCGAAGAATGCCGCGCGCGAAATCGCGTCGGCGGCGGCGACGATCTCGGCGATGTGCTCATCGACCAGCGTCGTCGTCGCCCGCCCGTTCTCGACATCGCCACGCGACAGCAACGCCGAAAGAAACGCGGCGTTGGTCTCGACGCCCTCGATGCGCAGCTCCGCCAGACGCGCTCGCGCCGCCCTGGCAAGCTCACGCGGGTCCGTCGATGGAACCTGCACGACGAGCTTGGCCAGCAGGGAGTCGAATGCCGTGGAAGTGGCGTAGCCGGAATAACCGAACGTATCGACACGCACGCCCTGTCCCGTCGGCGGCTCGAACACCGAGATCGTTCCGGCGCAGGGCCGCACCGAGCCGTCGCGCCCGATGCGCTCCATGTTGACGCGAAGCTGGATCGCGCTGCCTCGTGACGGCGGCCTGCGCCCCGCTGCCAATCCGAGAGACTCGAGGCTGGCGCCATCGGCGAGCTCGAGTTGCAGGCGCACGAGATCCAGCCCGGTAACGGCTTCGGTCACCGTATGCTCGACCTGGAGCCTCGCGTTGGCCTCGATGAAAAAGAACGTTTCGGGAGATTCCGAATCGACGAGGAATTCGAAAGTGCCGAGGCTGCGATAACCCGAAGCCTCAGCCATGCGCAGTGCGGCGGCGATGATGCGCTCGCGCAGCGCTTCGCCCAGGTTTGGACTCGGCGCCAGCTCGACGAGCTTCTGGTGGCGCCGCTGCAGGCTGCATTCCCTGTCACCGAGCGCGATCACCGACCTGCCGTCGCCGATCACCTGCACTTCGATGTGGCGGGCGCGAGGCAGCACGCGCTCGACGTAGACGTCGCCGATCCCGAAGGCAGAAGCCGCCTCCGAGCGGCAACGCTCGATCGCCTCGGCAACGGCACCTTTTTCGCGCACGACGCGCATGCCGCGGCCGCCGCCCCCGGCGATGGCCTTGACGAGCATCGCGGCGCCAGGCGGCAGCGCCGAGAAGAACGCCGTCGCGGCGTCGACGTCGACCGCCTCGCAGGCGGCGTCGAGAACGGGGACGCCGCAGTCGGAGGCAAGGTCCCGCGCCCTTGCCTTGTGCCCGAACAGCTCGAGCTGCGCAGGCGTCGGGCCGACGAACGTGATCCCCGCCTCGGCCAGTCGCGCTGCGAACGCGGCGTTCTCGCTGAGGAAACCGTATCCGGGGTGCACGCTGTCGCAGCCCGCTTCGGCCGCGACGGCGACGAGCCGCTCGATGTCGAGATACGCTCGCGGCCCGCCGGCGCCGAGCGCGATCGCGCGGTCCGCGCGCGCGACATGCAGGCAGCGTGCATCATCGGTCGAATGCACGGCGACCGTTTCGCAGCCGTGCGCGGAAGCCGCCCTCAAGATGCGCACCGCAATCTCGCCGCGATTGGCGACCAGCAGGCGCTTCACCAGCCGGCTCTCCAGAAACCGATGTCGTCGTATTCGACGCTGTCGAGCGCCGGCGAGCTGCGCTGCGTGACGCCGCTGCCGAAACCGCCGAGACCGGTCAGTTCGAACGCCAGCCGCACCTGCAGCTCCTGCGGGTTCCTCTGGTCGTTGCTCGTCGCCACAGCCGGATTGACACGCTGGACCACGCCGAGTCCCACTGTCCAGCAGTTGCACGACGACGTGAACGTCAGACCCACGGCCTTCTCGATGAACGTGTGGCCGTCGATGTCGTAGAGACCGCGCAGTCCGAGCGCGATGTTCCGCGTGAACGCGAGACGGGCGAGCATCTCGGTAGATTGCACGCTTGGTGCGGTGGTGGAAGTTGTCGGCGTCGGCGGGATCGTCGACGTCGGATCGTTGCGCACGTAACGGTAAGCGGCCGCGATCTGCGACGAAGGCCCGCGCAGGATGGGTCCGATCGGGCCGGTCTCCCACGAAATCGACGCGTTGGCGCCGCGGATCTCGCTCGCCCCCACGTTGTACGAGGTCAGCGTGCGAACCGCGAAGCCCTGCACCGGCTGGACGAATGCCGCCAGATCGATGTCCGAGAAGTGGTCGTCCACCACGTTCTGCGTGATGTTGTAGGTGTTCGACAACGACAGCCGCGCAAATTCGAAGGGTCCTTTCCCCGAATCCGTCTGGCCGGGCGCTCGCCGCAGCAGGAAGCGCTGCTCGACGCCGTAAGTGGCCACGTCGCGCCCGTCGATCGCGTCGAGGCGGTCGAAGAGCGGGACGTCGCAGACTCCTCCCGAAGCACGGCACGTCGGACTTGCGGAACTGTCGAGCGTGTTGAGGTTTGTGTAGCGTACCCCCGCGAAGGGCTCCACGGAATGATAGAGCCCGCTCCACTTTCCGGGAGAGTCGAAATGGTAGTCGCGCGCGAGCTTGGTGCGGATGTCGACGCCGGTCTGGAAGATGCCCCGCAGCGGGAACGTGTCGAGCTGCTCGACGAACTGCTCGTCCTGGTTCAGCACGTCGCGCTGGTTCATCGCGTAGGCCGTCCCGCGCCCATTCATCCACGCGCGCGACAGCACGGGGCCGCTGCTGAGCAGCGGCAGCGCCGCGGTCGTCGAGAAATCGAGCCTCTCGCCGCTGGCGCCCTTGTCGCGGAGGAAAGAAGCGACGCTCGAATCGACCCCGACCGCCACCGGACCGATGTTGCGGTCCGTCTGCAGCCACGCGTTGAACGGCTTCTGCTGCGTGTCGCGGACGACCGGATCGGACGTCGTCGAGTTGCCGTCGCTGATCTGTTCCCCGATCAGGTCCTGGTAGGCGACCGCCTCGACGCCCGCGCTCGTGAATCCGCTCTGGCCGACCAGGCCCGCTCGCGACATCGTGTAGCGCTGGGAGCGGCGCGTGTCGCGTTCGGCGGCATCGCCCTCCAGCGGTGCGATTTCGCGCAGGAAGCGTTCGTCGCCGACCCACTGGACGTCGGTGTACCCTGTCCAGGAGTCGCCGAACTCGCGGTGGGTCATCTCGACGAGGCCGCGATTGTCGGGAACGCCGATCGCCGGAGAGTCGGGACTCGGCTGGCCGCGCACCGATTCGTTGTAGAACGCCGCGTGGATCTCGCCCCACCGCCTTTTCGAAGGCGCGTAGCGATACACGCCGTCCAGGCCGAGCCGGGCAGAAGTCTCGACGACCGCGGTCATCGTAAGGTCTTCGTGCTTGTCGATGGCCCAGAAAGCCGGAAGCGAGAACAGGAAGCCGCGATTGCTCGAGCTGCCGATCGAAAATGGCAGCAGGCCGGACTGACGCGTCTCCTTGGTCGGGAAGACGACGTACGGAAGGTACAGTATCGGCACGCCGCGTACGTCCAGCCGGGCGCCGGTCATGTACGCGTAGCCATCGAGGTGAAGGTCGAGCTGTTTGCCTTGAAGCTCCCAGTCCGGCTCGTGGCCCTGGTCGACACCGCAGGTCGTGAAGTAGCCATTGTCGAGCAGCACGTGGCGGCCTTTGACCTTCTGCATCCGCGTGCCGCCGAAGCGGCCGCCCTGCGACTGCAGGTGCACCTCGGTGTTGTGCAGCTCGCCGGTCTCCTCGTCGACGTCGAGAGTCGCATCGTCGGCGGTCGCGCGAAGATCGTCGGACTGGTAACGCACCTTGCCGCGCGCATCGACGCGGCGCTCGCGCTGGTCGACGCGGAGATCGTCGGCGCGAAGCTTGGTCGTGTCCCACTCCACCTCGACGTTGCCGGAGGCGTGGACCTTGATTCCCTCCTTCTCGATCTCCAGGGAATCGGCTTCGACGGTGATCGGGCTCTTGCCGGAGGAACCGGGCGGCGGCGGAGCGGGTGCAGCCGCGGCGGCCGGCGCGGTTGCGGTGCCCGGTGCAGCGGCAGTGCCCGGCGCAGCAGCGGTCCCGGGCGGCGTCGCTCCCGCTGCGGAGCTCGTCGTGCCGCCGGGCGTGACCACTTCGGTCGTGGCCGGTGCAGAAGGCGACGCCTGCTCGTCGGCAGGCTCGGCGTTGCACGGCGCCGTATCGCTCGTCTTGATCTTGGTCGACTTGATCTCGGTCTGGTGAGGAGTCGCGTTGTACGGCTCGTAGAAGGTCCCGCCCGTGCTCGGCGCGATTCCGCTGCGCTGGGCCGCAGCGAGCTGCGGAAACGCCAGGGCCAGGACTGCGGCGACGAGCGCCTGCGCCCGCAGGTGGGACCCGCAGCGGCGGAGGCCCTCAGTCCTCGAGATCCTGTTCGAGCAGGGTTCCACCCGCCGCCCTGTATAGGGTTCCAAGCAGGAAGATGGAACCCGTCACGACGATGCTGCCGTGCACAGAAGCCAGCTCCTCGGCGACCTCGAGGGCGCGGCTGGGGCTCTCCTCGACGATGGCGTCGGGTGCCACCTCGAGGAAGCGCTGCGGCCTCTCCGCCCTCGGCATCGGCGGCGCCGTCGCGACGATTCGGTCGAAATGCGGGGCGAGCGCTTCGAGCATCGCTCTCCAGTCCTTGTCGGCCATTGCCGCGAACACGAGGACCCGCGGATGCGCCGGCGCAACCGTCTCCACCGCCGCGGCCAGCGCCCGCGCCGCCTCGGGATTGTGCGCCGCATCGAGAATGAGCAGCCCGCTGCCACTGCGCCGGGGAACCGCCTCGAGCCGGGCCGGCCAGCGCACGTCGATGATGGCCCGGTTGCGAATCTGCGCCTCGAGCGCAAAGCGCGGAGCCAGGGCATCGACTGCCGCTGCTGCGACGGCGGCATTGACGACCTGGTGATCGCCCGCCAGCCCTCGACCCTGCTCGCGACGGGCCTCGACAAGCGGCGCGAAAGGCCCGAAATCCCTGCCCCAAGCAAGATGCCGCGCGCCGACTTCGGTCGCACGGCGCGAAATCGCCTCGAGCGCTTCTTGCGTCACCGCGCCACTGATCGCAATCGAGCCGGGCTTGATGATCGCTGCCTTCTCGGCCGCGATCGCCGCGATGCTGTTGCCGAGGTATTCGGCGTGGTCGATCCCGACGGAAGTGATCACGGCGACGTCGCCGTGCACCACGTTGGTGGCATCGAGACGTCCCCCGAGCCCCGCTTCGACAATGGCGATGTCCACTTTGCGGCTGCGGAATTCGACGAATGCCGCCAGCGTCGCGATCTCGAAGAACGTCAGGCCGGCGCTGCACTGCGATGCGGCATTGCTGACGACCTGCACGCCGTCGACGACCGCTTCGCGCGATACCGGCGCTCCGCAGATACGGATTCTTTCGCGGAACGAAACGAGATGCGGCGAAGTGTACAGGCCCGTGCGGTAGCCTCCCGCGCGCAGCGCAGCCTCGATCATCGCGGCCGTCGAGCCTTTGCCGTTGGTGCCGGCAAGATGCACGCACGCGAACGTCCGCTCGGGATGCCCGAGCGCATCGAGCACCGGCGTCAGCCGCTCGAGGCGGAAGTCCATCCCCTTGCGGGCTTCGAGCGCGTAAAGCGCTGCGAGGATTTCCTGATAGCCGCGGGCCACCGCTTTCAGCGACGGACCGCGTCGATGCCGCGGCGAAGATCGGTGACGAATTCACGCACCGCTGCGACGGCGCCGCTGCGGCCTGCGTCGAACATGTGGCGCACCAGCGCCGAGCCGACCACGACGAGGTCGGCGTAGCGCGCAACCTCGCCGGCCTGGGCCGGCGTCGAGATGCCGAAGCCGACGCCGATCGGAAGGCCCGTGATCTTTCTCGCGCTCGCGACGAGACTCTCGATCCCCGCGGGCGCATTGGAGCGCGCACCCGTGACTCCGGTCACCGAAACCATGTACACGAAGCCGCTTGCCATCTCCGCGACCGCTTGCATTCGCGCCGGCGTGCTCGTCGGCGCGAGCAGGAAGATGTTGGCAAGATCGTTGGCGCGACACGCCTCGACCATCGGCGCCGCCTCTTCGGGAGGAAGATCGGTGACGAGCACCGCATCGGCGCCGGATGCGCGCGCATCGCGCGCGAAAGCCTGCTCGCCGTAACGGAAATACGGATTGTAGTAGCCGAACAGCACGAACGGAACGTCGGTGCGCGCACGCAGCCACCCGACCATCTCGAGCACGCGCGGAAGCGAAGAGCCGGCGGCCAGCGCGCGCTGGCTCGATTCCTGGACCACCGTTCCGTCGGCAATCGGGTCGGAAAAAGGCACTCCGAGCTCGATCACGTCGGCGCCGCTTTCGGCGGCCGCGAGGATCGCGTCGCGACTGGTCTCCAGGTCCGGATCCCCGACCGAGAAAAACGGCACGAACCCGGCGCGGCCCTCTTCGGCGAGGGTTTTCAGCTTGTTACGAAGGCGCAGCGACACGGGCGCCGCTTGTAGCGGGATCCGCCAAAGAGTGCACCTCTTCGAGGCCCGCGCCTCGCCAGGATCATCTCGACAGGATCATCTCGACGGGATCCTCTCGACGGGATCCTCCCGAGGTGAAGCACGGCACCCGCGCGAAAGGGCCCTGCTGCGCCCGATGGCCGGCGTTCCCGTCTGCCGTGCAAACTTGATAGCGTCCGTTGGCCGACGGGAGAGCGGAGCCTCGATGAAACTTCTGGTCGTGCGCCACGCCGTGGCGCAGGAACGAGACGAGT
This sequence comes from Candidatus Binatia bacterium, assembly GCA_036493895.1. Lineage (NCBI taxonomy): Bacteria > Candidatus Binatota > Binatia (SeqCode) > Binatia bacterium. The sequence continues at coordinate 31,382 of DASXOZ010000007.1, forward strand.
GGCATGAGACGGGACGGCCCGACAACGAGAGGCCGCTGACCCGCAAGGGCCGCACCGAAATGAAAGCGTGCGCGAAGGCGCTGGCACGCCTCGTCCCCGGCCTCGATCTCATCGCAACCAGCCCCTTCACGCGCGCTGCCGACACTGCGGAGCTTCTCGCGGCAGCGTGGTCTTCGATGCCTCTCCTCGACGTCAAGGAGCTTGCCAGCGGAGGATCGCGCAACGAGCTGCTCAAGTGGCTGGCCTCGCGCACCGAGTCCTGCCTTGCCGTGGTCGGTCACGAGCCGGACCTCGGTTCCCTCGTCGGCAGCCTCGTCGTCGGCGACAGCCGCGCGGTGCCGATTCCGCTCGAAAAGGCCGGCGCCTGCCTGCTTCGTTTCCCGGAAAGGATCGAGCAGGGGCAAGGCGAGCTTCGCTGGCTCGTCTACCCTCGCCTGCTTCGCAAGCTCGCCAGATGAGCAGCACCGACAACCTGCTCGAGCTGCCGGCCAGTACGGTCGCCTGCGATCTCGTGCGCCGGCGCCTCGAAGACGCTGCCAACGCCCTGTCGCGCGTTTCGGATCGCCACGACACCGAGGCGCTGCACGACTTTCGCGTCGCCCTGCGGCGCCTTCGCGGGCTGCTGCGTGCGTACCGCGACGGGCTCGGCGAGGCGGCATCGCGCAAGTTGCGCCGCCGCCTGCGCAAGCTCGGTGCGACGACCAACGCCGCAAGGGATGCCGAAGTGCAGCTCGAATGGCTCGAGCAGGCGCGCGCGACGCTGCTGCGCCGCGAGCGCTCCGGACTGAACTGGCTCACGCGGCGCCTGCGCGCTGCGCGCAACGCCGACTATCTCGATGTCCGTTCGCGCGTGCGTGAAGAATTCACCAGCCTCCACGACGAGCTGCAGTCGCGCCTCGGCGACGTCGACACCTCTTCGCCGTCGCTTGCCACCACGCTCGCGGCGCTGCTTCGCGAGCAGGCCTCGACGTTCGCGGGCAGCCTGGCGGCGGTGCGCACACCCGGCGATCGCAGGGCGATCCACGAGGCCCGAATCTCGGCGAAGAAGCTGCGCTACCTGCTCGAGCCGGTGCGCGCCGAGGCTCCGGACGCCAAGCCGGTCGTCCGCTCGTTCAAGGAATTCCAGGACCTCTTCGGCACCCTGCACGACATGCACGTGCTCGAGGCGACGCTGGAGACGGCACTGGACGCGGCCTCCCGCGACAAGGCTGCGCGGCTTCGCGACCTCGCTCTGCGCGGCGAGCGCTCGCTGTTCGAGCGCGAGAGACGGCGGGACGAGAGACTCGGCCTTACCGCGCTGGCTGCACGTGCACGCACGTGCAGGGACCAGCTCTTCCATGATGCGGAGCGGGTCTGGCTGTCGCGGCGCGCCACCGAGCTGGTGCGCGACGTGCGGGCGTTCGCCGACTCGATCGACGTGCTGCAGCGTGCCCGCGACGAGGCGCTGGCGACCGAGATCGAGCGCAAATACCTGTTGCTGGCGGTTCCCGAGCGTGCGCGCTCGGCGCCGAGCAGCACGATCGTGCAGGGCTGGCTGCCGGGAAAAACGCTGCGCGAGCGGCTGAGGAAAATCACCGACGATGCGGGCGAACGATACTACCGCACGGTCAAGCTCGGCTCCGGCGTCGAGCGCATCGAAATCGAGGAAGAAACCACGCGCGAGGTGTTCGAGACGATGTGGCCGCTGACGACCGGCTGCCGCATCTCCAAGCGGCGCTACAACGTCCCCGACGGCGACGTCGTCTGGGAGATCGACGAGTTCGACGACCGCGACCTCGTGCTGGCCGAAGTGGAGCTGGCCGCGAAAGACCAGCAGGTCGAAATCCCGGAGTGGCTCTCTGCTTCCGTGGCGCGCGAGGTGACCGACGAGCCGGCCTATCTCAATCTTTCCTTGGCGACCCAGGCGGCGTGAGTGGAACTCAGTGCGCCGCGCGCCGGCTGGCCGGCAACCTGCTAGAGCTTCTCTCCGAGATACTCCGCTACCGCCGGCATGTCCTTGTCTCCGCGGCCCGAAAGATTGACCAGGATGGCCTGGTCCTTCTTCATTTTCGGCGCCACCGCAGAAGCGTGAGCCACCGCGTGCGCGCTCTCGAGCGCGCAGATGATCCCCTCGGTCGAAGCCAGCAGCTGCAGCGCCTCGACGCACTCGGCGTCGTCGATCGTCGCGTAGCTCGCACGCCCGCTGTCATGCAGCCACGCATGCTCGGGGCCGACGCCCGGATAGTCGAGTCCCGGTGCGATCGAGTGCGCCTCGCTGATCTGCCCGAGCTCGTCCTGCAGCAGGTACGTCTTCTTGCCGTGCAGCACGCCGATCTTTCCTCGCGTGATCGACGCCGAGTGTGCGCCCGCGTCGAGGCCCAGCCCCGCCGCTTCGACGCCGACCATACGCACGTCGCGGTCGTCGAGGAAGGGATGGAACAGACCCATCGCGTTGCTGCCGCCCCCGACGCACGCCACGAGCAGATCGGGCAGAGAGCCGCGCTGAGCGAGGATCTGTGCGCGCGCCTCGCGTCCGATCACGCTCTGGAAATCGCGCACCATCTGCGGGTAAGGATGCGGCCCCATCGTCGAGCCGACGAGATAATAGGTATCGCCGACGTTGGTGACCCAGTCGCGCATCGCGTCGTTGATCGAGTCTTTCAGCGTACGACTGCCGCTGGTCACGGGCTTTACCTCGGCCCCGAGAAGCCGCATGCGGAACACGTTGAGTGCCTGGCGCCGCACGTCTTCGGCCCCCATGTAGATCTCGCACTTCATCCCGAACAGCGCGCACACCGTCGCCGTCGCCACGCCGTGCTGGCCGGCACCGGTCTCCGCGATGATGCGCGTCTTGCCCATGCGGCTCGCGAGCAGGCCCTGGCCGAGACCGTTGTTGATCTTGTGCGCACCGGTGTGGCAGAGGTCTTCGCGCTTGAGCCAGATCTGCGCGCCGCCGAGGCGGTCCGACAGCCTCCTGGCGTGATACAGCAGCGTCGGGCGGCCCGTGTAGCCCGTATGCAGCTCGGCAAGCTCGCGCACGAACGCGGGATCGACGCTCCAGCGCGCGTACGCCTCTTCGAGCTCGAGCAGCGCCGGCATCAGCGTTTCGGGGACGAAGCGTCCTCCGAACTGTCCGAATCGGCCGTGGGCATCTGGAAGAGTTGCGGCGGTCTGTGACATCGTTTTTCTCGTGTTACCGGACCAGGGGCGTCACGGCGCCCTTCTTGCGTTTCGCACGAACGCTTCGATCTCGTGTGCGTCCTTGATTCCCGGCGCGCTCTCGACGCCGCCGGCGGTATCGACGCCGAACGGCCGGCGCTGCGCCACGCTAGCAGCGACGTTGCCAGGAGTCAGGCCACCGGCCAGGATCGCCTCACCGAAATCGAGCCCGTCGAGCAGGCCGCCGTCGATCGTCTTGCCACTGCCCCCGCCACTGCCGTGGTCGACCAGCACGCGAACTCCGCGACGGCTACGGCTCTGGTTGCCGGGCTCTCCGCTGGCAAGCGCGGATGGAGACGAAAATCCGTCCCTTTGCCGGACTTCGCCGAGCGCGGCGGTGATCGCCTCGCGCGACGTCGCGGCTACCGCACGAATCACCGCAATCTCCCATCCTTCTGCCATCGATGCGTCTTCGCCGCCGTGAAGCTGAATCCCCGTGAGCCCCACCTCGCGCACGAGTTCGGCGATCCGCTCGCGGGTCTCGAGCACGAAGACGCCGAACACCAGGGAGCCCGCGGGAAGCCCCGCGACGATGCTGCGCGCCTTTTCCGGGCCGCAGTAGCGAGAGCTTCCGGCCCAGAAGTTGATGCCGATCGCATCGGCGCCCGCATCGAAGGCCGTGCGCGCATCGATCAGGCGGGTCACTCCGCAGATCTTGACCCAGGTCTGCATCGCTCAGCCCTCGAGCATCGCGTGAAGGGCCGCCCCCGGATCGTTCTCCTTCATGAACGTCTCGCCGATCAGGAACGCATGGACGCCGATCTCTTCCATACCTGCCAGCTCGGCCGCGGTGCGAAATCCGCTCTCGGAGACCAGCGTGACGTCGTCCCCGGCCAGCGCTGCCAGCCGCGCCGTCGTATCGAGCGAAGTCTCGAACGTGTGCAGGTTTCGATTGTTGATGCCGACGAGCCTCGAGCCGGCGGCCAGCGCCCGTTCCAGCTCCGCTTCATCGTGCACTTCGACGAGAACGTCGAGGTCGAGCTCGGCGGCAGCGGCGGCGAGCTCGCGCATGCGCGCGTCCTCGAGCGCCGCGACGATCAGCAGGATGCAATCGGCTCCGTACGCCCTGGCCTCGACCACCTGGTAAGGATCGATCGTGAAATCCTTGCGCAGCAGCGGGATCGATGCGGTCTCGCGAACGAGCGCGAGGTCGGCGAGGCTGCCCTGGAAGAACGGCGCGTCGGTGAGCACCGAAAGGCAGCGGGCGCCGGCCTGCTCGTACTGGCGAGCGTGGACGTCCGGACGGAAGTCGCCGCGAATCACGCCGCGCGACGGCGAGGCCTTCTTGATCTCGGCAATGATCGCTCGGCCCGGCCCTTCGAGGTGACGCAGGAAGCCGCGGCGAGGCTCGGCAAAATGCGGCAGCGAGCGCAGCGACGCCTCGGGCGCGTGGCGCTTGGCCGCCGCCACTTCGTCGCGCTTGGATGCCAGGATGCGATCGAGAATCACGGCCTGCCCTCGCCTGCGGTTCTCATGCGGCTTCCCCGCGCGAAAGCGAAACGAATGCCTCCAGCACGCCGGCGGCAGCGCCGCTGCGAAGAATCTCGCGAGCGCGCGCGACGCCTCCCGCAAGCGTGGCGGCAATGCCCGCAACATGGATCGCCGCACCGGCATTGAGCGCCGTCGCATCCGACAGAGGTCCGACGGCGCCGGCGAGCACCTCGCGCAGCGTCGCCCCGCACGAAGCTGCATCGACGCCGCCGCGCAAGTCGCCGACGCTGCAGCGCCGCATCCCGAACTGTTCCGGCTCGATCTCGAAGCCGCGGATCTCACCGCCGACAAGCTCGACGACCGACGTCGTGCCCGCCACGGTAATTTCGTCGCTGCCGTCGCTGCCGTGAACCACCAGCACGTGCTCGCTGCCGAGCTCCCTCATCGTCTCGGCAACGGGCTCCATCCAGTCGGCAGAGAAAAGTCCGATCACCTGGCGACGCGCGCCCGCCGGATTGCAAAGAGGTCCCGTCAGGTTGAACAGCGTGCGAAAGCCGAGCTCGCGGCGCACCGCTGCGACGTGGCGCACCGCCGGATGGTAAAGCGGCGCGAACAGGAACGTGAAGCCGCAGCGCTCGAGGCAGCGCGCCGCCAGCTCCGGGGGCAACTCGATGCGGGCACCGAGCGCCTCGAGCACGTCGGCGCCGCCGACGGTTCCAGTGGCCGCCCGGTTGCCGTGCTTGGCCACCTTCGCGCCGGCGGCCGCCGCAACGAAAGCCGATGCGGTCGAGACGTTGAACAGCCCGAGCCCGTCGCCGCCCGTGCCGCAGGTATCGATCACCGGGCCCTTCACCGGCAGCGCGACCGCCCGGGCCCGAAGCACGCGGACGGCGGCAACCAGCTCGGCCACCGTCTCGCCCTTGGCTCTCAGCGCCGTGAGGAACGCCGCGATCTGGGCAGGCGCAGCCTGGCCGTCCATGATCGCCGTCATGGCCCCGGTCATTTCGCTGTCGGAGAGATCCTGCTTCTCGACCAGCCTGGCCAGGGCCTCTTTCACGACCGCTCGATCTCGGCGGCGTGGCGAAGCGAGGCCATCATCGCTTCGGCCTTTGCCTCGCATTCGGCCTGCTCTTTTTCGGGCACCGAGTCGGCGACGATGCCGGCGCCGACCTGGACGTAGGTGCTGCCATTCGTAACGAGGACGGTGCGAATTGCGATGCAAGTATCCAAATTTCCGAAGAAATCGACGTAGCCCACCGCGCCCCCGTAAAGGCCCCGCCGCGTCTTCTCGACTTCGTCGATGATCTCCATCGCGCGGATCTTCGGAGCGCCGGCCAGGGTGCCGGCCGGGAACGTCGCGCGGAAAGCATCGAAGCAGTCGGTGCCGCTGCGCAGGCGGCCGGATACCAGCGAGACGATGTGGTTCACGTGCGAGTAGCGCTCGACGACCATGCGTTCGTCGACGCTCACGCTTCCGATCTCGGCGACCCTGCCGATGTCGTTGCGGCCGAGGTCCACGAGCATGATGTGCTCTGCCTGCTCCTTCGGATCCGCCAGCATGCGCGCAACCTGGGCTTCGTCCTCTTCGGGCGTCGCGCCGCGGCGGATCGTGCCGGCGATCGGCCGTACCGTGACCCTCGGCCCCTCCACCCTCACCATCACCTCGGGCGAGGAGCCGACGGCGATCTCGCCGTCGAGGTCGAGGTAGAACATGTACGGCGACGGGTTGATCGTCCGCATCGCGCGATAGATCGAGAACGGGTGCGTCGCCAGCGGCGCCTCGTAACGCTGCGACGGCACGACCTGGAAGATGTCGCCGGCTGCGATGTACTCCTTGCAGCGGCTTACGGCATTGCCGTACTCCTGCGGCGTGAAGTTGGAGACCGGCGCGACCGGAAGACCCTCGCCCGGTTTGACCAGCGGCACCTGCGAGCGGCGAAGGTGCTCGACCGTGCGCTCGACCGTGGCGGCCGCGCGCTCGTAGGCGACGTCGACGTTTTCGTTTTCGCCGGGCACCGCGAGGCACACGACCTTCATCGTGTGCGTGACGTTGTCGAAGAGCACGAAGGTATCGGCGACCAGCCCCGCGATGTCGGCGACGCCGAGATCGTCGACGTTCTTGTCCGGGAGCTTCTCGACCGTGCGCACCAGGTCGTAGGACAGGTAGCCGACGAACCCGCCCGCAAATCGCGCGAGACCCTCGACGCGAGCAGGACGAAACGGCTTCAGCACCTCGCGCAGGCTGTCGAGGGGATCGCCGGTCAGGGTGCGCACGACGCCGTCACGGCCGCGCACCGTCATGACGCCGTCCCTGGCGCGAATCGTCATCAGCGGATCGCTGCCGAGAATGCTGTAGCGACCCCAGCGGTCCCCGCCCTCGACGCTTTCGAGCAGGAAGCCCTGCCCGCGGCAGTGCAGTTTGAGGAAAGCCGAGACCGGCGTGTCCAGGTCCGCCGCGATCTCCCGGTAGACGGGAATCGTGTTGGCACCGGCCGCCAGGCGCCGGAACTCGTCGAGGGTCGGAACGAGGGCCATCCGGCCCGTTTAGCCCAAAGCGGGGACGGGGGGAAAGCACGGCGGCCGTCTCACGCGGCCCTTCCCTTCGCGGCGCCGGCTGCCGCGCGGCACACGACGACGCGGGCGGGACGCCGTGGCTGGCGCCCGACCGGGGAGAAAAGATTGCCATCCGCAAGGCGACGCGTCTTGAACCGGATTAAAATTCGTATTTGAAATGCCCGTATGAAAACGCCCGCCCGCACCCAAGCGCGCTCGGGGCGCTCCGCTGACACGCGCTCGGGGCGCTCCTCCGACACGCGCTCGGCGCGCTCGTCCGACACGCGCTCGGCGCGCTCCGCCGACACCCGCCGGCGCCTACTCGAAGCCGCCGGCGAGGTCTTCGCTGACGAGGGATTCCGCGCCGCGACGATCCAGGAAATCTGCCGGCGTGCGCGCGCGAACATCGCGGCGGTGCACTATCACTTCGGCGACAAGGAGCGGCTCTACGCTGCCACGATCGACTACGCCCATCAGTTCGCGCGGGAGCGCAGCGATGCCTCGGGCGAAACGCCCGCATCGGCAACGCCCGGGCAGCGCCTCCGCCTCCACATCGGCTCTTTCCTGTCGCGACTTCTCGACGGCGGTCGACCCGCGTGGCACGCCAAGCTCATGGCCCGGGAGATGATCGACCCGACGCCCGAGCTCGATCGGCTGGTACGCGACAGGATGCGCGCGACCCACAAGCAGCTCGGCGGCATCGTTCGCGAACTGCTCGGCGCCGGGGCCTCGTCCGAGATCGTAAAGCTGATGGTGCTCAGCATCGTCGGGCAGTGTGTGTTCTACCGCCATTCGGCCCCGGTCATCGCGCGGCTGTATCCTGAAATCGATACTCCGCGCGACGTCGAGCGTATCGCCGATCACATCGCCCGTTTCTCCCTGGATGCGATCCGCGCCCAGCGGGCCCAGCGCGGCCAGCGGGAAAGGAAAAAACCTCGATGACCGAAGCCGGCAGCGACAAACCGACTCGCGCGGCTCAATCCGATGGCGGATCAACCGAGGGCGACCGATCCGCACGGCCTGGCGGTCCACGACACGCCGGGCCGTCACACGCTGGCGACGATGCCGGCCCGGCGCACGCCGGCCGGCCCCGATGGCTCGTCGCGACAGTCGTCGCCGCGGCAGTCCTCGCCTGCGTGCTCATCGTGCTCATGGTGCGCGGCTGCGCGCACCGCGGCGGCGACACCCCGCCCGGCGGCGGACCGGCATCGGCGCGAAGCATCCCGGTCACCGTCGCGGCGGCAAAGACCGATGACGTCGACGTCTACCTCGACGGACTCGGATCGGTGACGCCGCTGGCCACGGTCACCGTGCGTTCGCGAGTAGACGGTCAGCTGATGAGCGTGCGATTCCGCGAAGGCGACGAGGTTCATGCCGGCGACCTGCTGGCCGAGATCGACCCGCGCCCCTTCAAGGTGCAGCTCGACCAGGCCCGGGCCCAGCTGGCAAAGGACCAGGCGCTGCTCGGCAATGCCAAGGTCGACCTGGATCGCTACCGGCTGCTGTTCCAACAGGATTCGGTGGCCAAGCAGCAGCTCGATTCCCAGCAGTCGCAGGTCAAGCAGGATGAGGCGGCGCTCGAGCTCGACAACGCGCTGATCGAGAGCGCCGAGCTGCAGCTCGTCTACTGCAACATCACCGCGCCGGTCAGCGGAAGGCTCGGGCTGCGCCTCGTCGATCCCGGAAACATCGTGCGCTCCAGCGACAACGGCGGTCTCGTCACGATCACGCAGCTCCAGCCGATCGCAGTCGTCTTCACGATTCCGGAAGACGACGTAGGCAAGGCGCAGGCCAGCCTGAAGGCCACGGCTGCGCCACGCGTCGAAGCGTGGGACCGCGAGCAGCGCCACATGCTGGCCGTCGGCACACTGATCACGATCGACAACCAGATCGATCCGGCCACCGGCACGATCAAGCTCAAGGCAGAGTTTGCGAACTCGGACGATTCGCTGGTCGCCAACCAGTTCGTCAACGCCCGGCTGCTCGTCGACGTCAAGCGCGGCAGCATCGTGATCCCCGCGGCCGCCGTCCAGCACGGCAGCGAAGGAACGTTCGTGTACCTCGTCAAGGAGGACCAGACGGTCGAAGTGAAGCCGGTCGTCGTCGATCTGGCGCAGAAAACGATCGCGGCCATCGCCGGCGGTCTTGCCGTTGGTGACAAGGTCGTCGTCGAAGGCGCCGAAGGCCTGCGGGCCGGCACGAAAGTCACCGTGCAGACTCCCGGCGCACCAGGCGACAAGGGCGCCGGCGGCGGAAAAAACCCGGCGTCCGGCAAGGAAGCGGCGACCCCCCAGGCTGCCGCGCCGAACGCAGCGGCTTCCGGAGAACAGGCACCGACGGCGGCGCCCTCCCAGCACGGACCATGAACCTGTCGCGGCCTTTCATCCTGCGTCCGGTAGCGACGACGCTTCTGATGACCGCGCTGTTCCTGGCCGGACTCGTCGCCTACCGGCAGCTGCCGGTGGCCGCCCTGCCGCAGGTCGACTACCCGACGATCCAGGCCGTGACGTTCTACCCCGGCGCCGGGCCCGAAGTGATGGCCTCGTCGGTCACCGCACCGCTCGAGCGGCAGTTCGGGCAGATGCCTGGCCTGCAGCAGATGACGTCGTCGAGTTCGGGCGGCAGCTCGATCGTCACGCTGCAGTTCAACCTCGATCTCGGCCTCGATGTAGCCGAGCAGGAAGTCCAGGCCGCGATCAACGCCTCGGGCAGCTATCTGCCCCGCGACCTTCCGAACCCGCCGGTCTACAGCAAGGTCAATCCCGCCGACGCGCCGATCCTCACGCTCGCGCTCACTTCCGACACGCTGCCGCTGCCGCGAATCGAAGACCTCGCCGAGACTCGCCTCGTGCAGAAGATTGCCGAGCTTCCCGGCGTCGGCCTGGTCTCGGTCGGCGGTGGACAGCGGCCCGCCGTCCGCGTGCGCGCCAATCCGACTGCGCTTGCCTCCTACGCGCTGACGCTCGAGGACCTGAGAACCGCGATCGCGACCGCCAACGTGAACCAGGCCAAGGGCGGATTCGACGGGCCGCACCAGTCGTACGTGATCGGCGCGAACGACCAGCTGCTGAAGAGCGACGAGTACGCCCGCCTGATCGTCGCGTATCGCGACAACGCCCCGATCAAGCTCTCCGACGTCGCCGAAGTCGTCGACGACGCGGAGAACATCCACCAGGCAGCCTGGAGCAACCAGGTGCCCGCCGTGCTGCTCAACGTGCAGCGCCAGCCCGGCGCCAACGTCATCGAGGTCGTCGACCGCATCGAGCACCTGCTGCCCCAGCTCGAAGCCACCCTCCCCTCTTCCGTCCGCGTCGAGGTGCTCACGGACCGGACGACGACGATCCGCGCGTCGATCAAGGACGTGCAGTTCGAGCTGATGCTCGCGGTCGCGCTCGTCGTAGCGGTGATCTTCCTGTTCCTGCGCAGCCTGTCGGCCACGGTGATCCCGGCAGTGGCGGTTCCGCTGTCGCTCGTCGGCGCCTTCGGCGCGATGTACCTGCTGGGCTTCAGCCTGAACAACCTGTCGCTGATGGCGCTGACGATCTCGACGGGATTCGTCGTCGACGACGCGATCGTGATGATCGAGAACATCGCACGCTACGTCGAGGCCGGGCAATCCCCGCGCGAAGCCGCGCTGGCCGGCGCCGAGCAGGTAGGCTTCACGATCCTGTCGCTGACCGTCTCGCTGATCGCGGTGCTGATCCCGCTGCTGTTCATGGGCGACGTAGTCGGGCGACTGTTCCGGGAATTCGCGATCACCCTCGGAGTGACGATCCTGCTTTCGGCTGCGGTCTCGCTGACGCTGACGCCGATGATGTGCGTCAAGCTGCTGCGCCATACGCCCGAGGAGCAGCAGGGCCGCTTCTATCGCTGGACGCAGTCGCTGCAGGAGCGCACCATCGACGCCTACTCGCGATCGCTGCGCTGGGTGCTCGACCGGCAGCGCGGCACGCTGGTGGTCGCCGTCACGGTCCTCGTCTTCAGCCTTGTGCTGTACGTCGTCGTTCCGAAAGGGTTCTTCCCGGTGCAGGACACCGGCGTGTTGATCGGAATCTCCGAGGCCCCGCAGAGCATTTCGTTTGCGGCGATGGCCGAGCGCCAGCAGGCGCTGGCAAGAGTCATCCTGCAGGACAGCGCGGTGGCCAGCCTGTCCTCCTTTATCGGCGTGGACGGGACGAACACCACGCTCAACAGCGGCCGCATCCAGGTCAACTTGAAACCGCTGCACGAGCGCGACGCGGGCGCGACCGGGGTGATTGCCCGCCTGCAGGACAAGCTGCGCACGGTCGACGGAATCACGCTGTTCCTGCAACCGGTACAGGACCTGACGGTGGACGACCGCGTCAGTCGCACGCAGTACCAGTACAGCCTCGAAGACGCCGATCCGGCAGAGCTTGCCGTCTGGGCTCCAAGGCTGGTCACGGCCCTGCGCGAGAGGCCGGAGCTGCGAGACGTCAGCAGCGACCAGCAGGACGAAGGGCTGCGTGCCGTCGTCGACATCGACCGCAGCACCGCCTCGCGTCTCGGCATCCGGCCCCAAGCCGTCGACGACACGCTGTACGACGCTTTCGGCCAGCGCCAGGTCTCGACGATCTTCACGCAGTTCAACCAGTACCGCGTCATTCTGGAAGTCGGGCCCGCCTTCCGCGAGCAGCCGGGCGGTCTCGACTCGATCTACGTCGGCGCCGCAGGCGGCGCCCAGGTTCCGCTGTCCGCGATCAGTCACGTGACCGAGACGGTCGGCCCGCTGTCGATCGGACACCAGGGCCAGTTCCCGCTGGTGACGCTGTCGTTTGATGTCGCGCCGGGCGTTTCGCTCGGCGAGGCCGTCACTGCCGTCGAAGCCGCGACCGCGAAATCCGGCCTGCCGCCGAGCGTGCAAGGCAGCTTCCAGGGCACCGCGCAGGCGTTCCGTGCTTCCCTTGTCAATGAGCCGCTGCTGATCCTGGCCGCGCTGGTGACGGTCTACATCGTGCTCGGCGTCCTGTACGAGAGCTACATTCACCCCGTCACGATCCTGTCGACGCTGCCGTCGGCCGGCGTCGGCGCGATCCTCGCACTGCTGCTATGCCGGCAGGAGCTGACGGTCGTCGCGCTGATCGGCATCGTGCTGCTGATCGGCATCGTCAAGAAGAACGCGATCATGATGATCGACTTTGCGCTGGAAGCGGAGCGCGAGCACGGCAAGAGTCCCGAGGATGCGATCTTCGAAGCGTGCCTGCTGCGCTTCCGTCCCATCATGATGACGACGATGGCCGCGATGCTCGGCGCTCTGCCGCTCGCGGTCAGCCACGGTGTCGGTGCCGAGCTGCGCCGGCCTCTCGGCATCACGATCGTCGGTGGTCTTCTCGTGAGCCAGGCGCTGACGCTCTACACGACTCCGGTCATCTACCTCGCGTTCGACCGGCTGGCGCGCCGCGCCGGCGAGCGCCGCCGGCCGAGCGACGGGCCGGAGCTCGCGACGGAGGCCCCGTGAGCGTCTCGGCGCCATTCATCCGTCGGCCGGTCGGAACCACGCTGCTGACTCTCGGCCTTGCGCTGGCCGGCGCCGTCGGATTCTGGCTGCTGCCGGTCGCGCCGCTGCCCCAGGTCGACTTCCCGACGATCTCGGTCGGCGCAGCGTTGCCGGGCGCGAGCCCGGAGACGATGGCGTCGTCCGTGGCCGCTCCACTCGAGCGCCAGTTCTCCCGCATTGCCGGCGTCACCGACATGACGTCGACGAGCTATCTCGGGCAGACGTCGATCGTCCTGCAGTTCGATCTGGCCCGCAGCATCGACGGCGCCGCACGCGACGTCGAGGCAGCGATCAATGCGGCGCGCGGCGACCTGCCGACGAACCTCCCGTCCAATCCGACGTACCGCAAGGTCAATCCCGCCGATGCTCCGGTGCTCATCCTCGGGATGACATCCGACACGCTGAGCACCGGCGCCATGTACGACATCGGCTCGACAATCCTCCAGCAGAAGCTCGCGCAGGTCGAAGGCGTGGGCCAGGTGTTCGTCGGCGGTGCATCGCTGCCCGCCGTGCGCGCCGAGCTGAACCCGCTGGCGCTCAACAAGTACGGCCTGAGCCTGGCAGACGTGCGGGCGGCGTTGTCGACGACCAGCGTGAACCGCCCCAAGGGCGAACTGACGACGGGAGACCGGACCTGGCAGATCCACTCCAACGACCAGCTCCGTACTGCCGAGCAGTACCGCCCGGTGGTTGTCGCCTACCACGACGGGGCGCCCGTACGATTGTCGGACGTCGGCACCGTCGACGATTCGGTCGAGGACCTTCGCAACGCGGGCTTTCTCAACGGCAAGCCGGGAGTATTCGTCATCATCTTCCGTTCGCCGGGCGCCAACATCATCGACACGGTCGACCGGGTGCGCGCGGTACTGCCGCAGCTGGCTGCGTCGGTGCCGGCCTCGCTGAACCTTTCGGTGGTCATCGACCGCACTCCGCCGATCCGCGCGTCGCTTCACGACGTCGAGTTCGCGCTCGTGCTGGCCGTGTGCCTGGTGACGCTGGTCGTGTTCGCATTCCTGCGCAGCCCGCGCTCGACGCTGATCCCGAGCGTCGCCGTGCCGGTCTCGCTGATCGGCACCTTCGGCTGCATGTACCTGCTCGGCTACACGCTCGACAGCCTGTCGCTGATGGCGCTGACGATCTCGACGGGATTCGTCGTCGACGACGCGATCGTCGTCCTCGAGAACATCACGCGGCACATCGAGGAAGGCGTCGAGCCGCTGCAGGCCGCGCTCACCGGTGCGAGCGAGATCGGCTTCACGGTGCTGTCGATGAGCGCGTCGCTCGTCGCGGTGTTCCTCCCGATCCTGCTGATGGGCGGAATGGTCGGCCGCCTGTTTCGCGAGTTCGCCGTCGTGCTGTCGATCGCGATCACGATCTCGCTGGTGCTCTCGCTGACGACGACGCCGATGATGTGCGCCGCATTCCTGCGCCGCAGCACGACGAAGCGCCATAACCGGATCTACCGGTTCTTCGAGGCGATCTTCGACGGCATGCACCGCTTTTACGAGAAAACGCTCGGATGGGCGCTCGCGCATGCACCGTTCATTCTCGTGCTGACGCTGGCCACCGTCGTGGCCAACGTGGCGCTCTTCGTCTGGATTCCGAAGGGATTCTTTCCGCAGCAGGACAACGGGCGCCTGACCGGCACCATCCAGGCCTCGCAGGACAGTTCCTTCCAGGCGATGCGCGATCGCCTCTCCCAGGTCGTCGACGTGATCCGGCGCGACCCTGCCGTGGAGAACGTCCTCGGCTTCACGGGCGGCGGAGGCGGCTCGGCGCGCAACAGCGCAAGGCTGTTCGTCGCGCTCAAGCCCGCTTCCGAGCGCTCGCTGACCGCCGACGAGGTCATCGGCCGTCTTCGCGGACCCCTGTCGAAGATCCCCGGTGCTCCAACCTATATGCAGGCGGTGCAGGACCTGCGCGTGGGCGGACGGATCAGCAACGGCCAGTTCCAGTACACGCTGCAGGGCGAGAAGGTCAGCGACCTGGTCGAGTGGGCACCGAAGCTCGTGCGGGCGCTGCGCGAAACGCCGGGAATCGTGGACGTGAGCAGCGACCAGCAGGATGCGGGACTCGAAGCGACGCTCGCGATCGACCGGCCCACCGCGTCGCGACTCGGCCTCACCCCTTTGACGATCGACGACGCATTGTACGACGCATTCGGCCAGCGCCAGGTCTCGATCCTGTACACCCCTCTCAACCAGTACCACGTCGTGATGGAGGTCGATCCGCGCTTCTGGCAGGACCCCGGCACCCTGTCGCGTGTCTACGTGAGCTCGCCGTCCGGGGACCAGGTGCCGCTGTCGGCCTTCGCGCGCTTCGAGCCCTCGGCCACCACGTTGTCGGTCAGCCACCAGGGACAGTTCCCGGCCGTGACGGTATCGTTCAACCTCCTGCCCGGAATGGCGATCAGCCAGGGCGTCGATGCGCTCGAGGCGGCCGCAAGCCGGATCGGTATGCCGCCGACGATCCACGGCAACTTCCAGGGCACGGCGCAGGCGTTCCAGGCGTCGGCGTCGAGCACGCCGCTGCTGATCCTGGCCGCGCTGCTGACGGTCTACATCGTGCTCGGCGTGCTCTACGAGAGCTACGTCCATCCCATCACGATCCTGTCGACGCTTCCGTCCGCGGGAATCGGCGCGATCGTCGCACTTTTGCTGTCGGGCCTCGACCTGAGCGTGATCGCGATGATCGGGATCCTGCTGCTGATCGGGATCGTCAAGAAGAATGCGATCATGATGATCGACTTCGCGCTGGAGGCGGAGCGCAAGCGCGGGCGCAAACCGGACGTCGCGATCTACGAAGCCTGCCTTCTGCGCTTCCG
This sequence comes from Candidatus Binatia bacterium, assembly GCA_036493895.1. Lineage (NCBI taxonomy): Bacteria > Candidatus Binatota > Binatia (SeqCode) > Binatia bacterium. The sequence goes on from DASXOZ010000007.1 coordinate 46,903, forward strand.
CCCGATCATGATGACGACGTCGGCGGCGCTGCTGGGCGCGCTGCCGCTCGCGCTCGACAGGGGCGTCGGTTCGGAGCTTCGCCGGCCCCTCGGCATCGCGATCGTCGGAGGACTCATCGTCAGCCAGGCGCTGACGCTGTACACGACTCCGGTCGTCTATCTCTATCTCGAGCGCCTTCGCCTGTGGACGCGGCGTCACGTGCTCGGCGGGCGGCGACGCCACGCCGCGCCGGAGGCGGTGTAAAATGAATGCTCGCGTCTCGTTCCTGTTGCTGGCGCTTGCGTTCCCATCCGCGTGCAGCGTGGGCCCCGATTACGTGCGGCCCGACGCACCGACCGCCGCGACGTACAAGGAAGCCGGATCCTGGAAAATCGGGGAGCCCGGCGACACCGCGTCCCGCGAGCAGTGGTGGGCCGAGTTCGACGACACCACGCTCGACGGCCTCGAGCACCGCATCGAAGTCTCCAACCAGGACCTCGCCGCGGCGCAGGCCAGATTCCGCCAGGCGCGCGCGCTGGTCGAGCAGGCCCGCGCCGCGTACTTCCCGAACGCCACCATCGGCCTGTCGGCCGGACGCTCGCACCGATCGGCCAACGCCGGCTTTTCGGGATCCGGCACCAGCGCAGGCGGAGCCGCCGGGTCGTCGTCCTCAACGTCGCTGAACAGCTCCGACTATGTGCTGCCGATCGACATCTCGTGGGAAGCCGACGTCTGGGGCCGCGTACGGCGCAGCGTCGAGTCGAGCCGCGCCTCTGCGCAGGCCAGCGCTGCCGATGTCGCCGCCACGCTGCTCAGCCTTCGGGCCGAGTGCGCGACCGACTACTTCACGCTGAGAAGCCTCGATTCCCAGCAGCAGCTTCTCGACGATACGGTCAAGGCATTCGAAAAATCGCTGCAGGTGACGAAGAACCGCTACTCGGCCGGTGTGGCCGCCCGCACCGAAGTCGCGCAGGCCGAGACACAACTCGAGAACACGCGCACGCAGGCCATCGATGTCGGCGTCCAGCGCGCCCAGGTCGAGCATGCGATCGCCGTCCTCGTCGGAACGACGCCTTCGGACTTTTCTCTTGCGCCGGCGCCGCTTCGCGACGTGCCGCCGCCCGTGCCGCCCGGATTGCCATCGGAGCTGCTCGAGCAGCGTCCCGACGTCGCCGCCGGCGAGCGCCGCGTCGCGGCCGCCAACGCGCAGATCGGTGTGGCCCAGGCGGCCTACTATCCGGACGTCACGCTGTCGGCCTCGGGCGGGCTCCAGTCGGCGCACCTGTCGGACTGGTTCACGTGGCCGAGCCGCTTCTGGTCCGTCGGTCCTTCGATCTCCGAGACCGTGTTCGACGGCGGCCTCAGGCACTCGCAGACGCGACAGGCGCGCGCGGCCTACGACGCCGAAGTGGCAGCCTATCGCAAGAGCGTGCTGACGGGATTCCAGGAAGTCGAAGACAGCCTGGCGGCTTTGCGGATCCTCGAGAACGAAGCCGAGGTCCAGCAGCGTGCGGTGGCCTCTGCCGAGGAGTCCGTGCGGCTCACCATCAACCAGTACAAGGCGGGGATTGTGAGCTATCTCAACGTCGTCGTCGTGCAGGCCACTGCGCTGTCGAGCGAGCGCGACGCTGTCGTCACGCGCAACCGCCGCATGGCCGCGACGGTGCAGCTGATCAAGGCGCTCGGCGGCGGCTGGACCGCGCGCGAGCTGCCGTCCGATGCCAACGTCTCCCGCACCGACGCGCCGCACGTCGATACGCTCGAGGCATCCGGCGCCGGCGCGTCGGAAGCCCCCGCCGTCGCCCGGTAGAGCCGGTTCCTGCAGGAAACGGCCGTGAATGTCGCCGCAATGACGGGCTCGACCGGTTCGATCAGATGGCCGACTGGCTCGCGGATCTCGCACCGTGGCTCGCGCAACCATACCGCGGGCAGCGCTTGCACGGCAGACCTCGATCGTGTCAGAAGCGCTCATGCTCCAGCACATCCAGCCGCCCGATCTGTTTCGAAGCTCGAAGCTCGGTTTCACGCAGGTCGTTACTGCGACGGCCGGGGCCGTTGTCTGGGTTGCAGGCCAGACGGCCTGCGACGAGCGTGGACGGCCGGTGGGAGCCGGCGATATCGGGAAACAGGCCGAGGTCGCGCTCGAGAACGTCCGTCGCGCGCTTGCTGCCGCCGGCGCCGGTCCTGCCGACGTCACGATGCTGAGGGTCTACATCGTCGGCTTCACGCACGAGGCCGCGAGCGAGATCGGCGGGCGAGTCGCCAGCTTCTTTGCCGGCGTCGAGCCGCCCGCGTCCACCTGGGTCGGAGTGACGGCGCTCATGCACCCGGACTTCCTCATCGAGATCGAAGCCGTCGCGGCAGTGCCGGCCGCAAGCTGACGGACGCTCCGGCGCGCACGCCGCGAAAGCTCAACGCGAGGAAACGCGCAGTGCGAGAGTCTTCCTCGCCCTGACCAGCCACCCGGGCGCGATCGCCGAAAGCGGAAGGACGCGCTCGCGCCTCTGCTCTTCCTCGAGGTGCTGGATCCGCGCCTTGAGCATGTCTTCCAGCGCGATCTCGCCGACCATCTTGCGGCCGTCGCGGCCGGCAACGACGGGCAGCAGCGTGCGGCCCGTCGTCGCCATGCGATGCACGGCGATTCGAAGAGGCTCGTCGGCGTGCGCGACGACGGGTTTTCGCGCTATGCCGCCGAGAGTCGGCGGCGAGCCGCCGTCGCCGAGCAGCCAGGAATTGACGTCGGTGCGGGTCGTGACGCCGACGAGACCGCCGTCCTCGTCGACGACATGGAAGAGCTGGCGAAGCGAGCTGGTCGAGTCGGCCGGCGGCCGGAAGTCGCCGCGGTGCAGCGAAGCCGGCAGCACGCGCACCGACGTTCGCATCACTTCGCGCACGAACAGGATCTCGAGCGGATCAGTCGAATATTCGCGGCTGAGGTGAAAACCGCGGCGGCTGACTTTCTCGGTGAGGATCGAGCGCCTGAGCGCGAGCACGGTGAATGCGTGCGCGATCGGCACGGCGATGAGCAACGCGAGCGCCGCGCCCCAGGCCTGGGTCAGCTCGAGCGCGAAGACGACGCCCGTAAGCGGCGAGCGCATGGTGCCGCCGAGCATCGCCGCCATGCCGAGAAGCGGCCAGAATCCCTCGCCCACTTTGGGAAACCACGACGCTTCGAGGCCGCCGATCGCAGCGCCCATGATCAGCAGCGGCGCCAGCACGCCGCCGGAAGTCCCCGAGCCCAGCGAGATGCTCCAGATCAGCGCCTTGACGACCATCAGCACGACGAGGGCGCGACCGACGATGCCGCCTCGCAGCAGCGAATCGATCACGTCGTAGCCGACGCCGAGAGCGCGCGGTTCGATGAGACCGCCGAGGCCAATGGCAAGGCCGCCGACGGCCGGCCACCACATCCAGTGGATCGGGAGCCTCTGGAACGCATCTTCGAAGAGATACACCGCGCGCGTGAGCAGCCCGGACGCGGCGCCGGCAATCACGCCGCACGCGACGCACGCGGCGGCCAGCGCGACGTCGGGATGCACGGCCGGCAACTGCAGCGGGAACAACGGGCCCGATCCGAGGAGCAAAGGACGGATGCACGCCGCCGTGGCGCTCGCGAGCGCGACGGGGATGAAGCTTCGCGGCTTCCACTCGAACAGCAGCAGCTCGACGGCGAGCAGCGCGGCGGCCAGCGGCGAATTGAACGTCGCGCTCATCCCCGCCGCCGCGCCGGCGACGAGCAGCGTTTTTCTCTCGGCGGCGGTGAGCCTCAGAGTCTGGGCGACGAGCGAGCCGAGTGCTCCTCCTGTCATGATGATCGGGCCTTCGGCACCGAAAGGGCCTCCGGATCCGATCGAAATCGCCGACGAAAGAGGCTTGAGAAGCGCGACGCGCGGCTGGATGCGGCTGCCGTGGATCAGGATCGACTCGATCGCTTCGGGAATGCCGTGGCCGCGGATCTTCTCCGATCCGTAACGCGCGATGACGCCGATGACGAGCGCGCCGATCACCGGAACGACGACGGCCGCGGCTCCGAGCGTGTTCTGCGCCGGCGAGACGGCCGCGAAGCTGAGCCTCTGGAAGAAGAAAAGATTCGTGAACAGCGCGATGGCCCGAAGCAGCGCGAACGCGACAACGGCGCTGAGCGCTCCGATGCCGCAGGCAAGGAGCGTCAGCGGGAGGACGCGTGCGGTGGTCGTGAAGTCGCCGAGCTCATCGACCTGTGTGAGACCGGGTGCGGCAGTGGCGACTGGTGGACGCGGCGCCGGTGCGATGCCCGAGGGCGCCGCCTGCGTTTGGCAGGCGGCACTCACGGCTGCCGCTCCTGGCCGCGCCGCCGGCCCATCGTGCCTGCAAGCGCCTCGAGCGCGCCGATCAACGCCGGTGCGCGCGTCAGGAGCTCGGTGCGGTGCGCGACCGCGAGCTTTTCGAGCACGCGGATCCCCTTGACCGTGAGCACGACCTGCACCTGCCGGCCGTCCATCGGGGACGGCTGTTTGCGCACGAGCTGTCTCTCTACGCACCGGATGACGAGATCGACGGCACTGTTGTGCTGGATCTGCAGGCGTTCGGCGAGGCACCCGATCGTCGGCTCCACGCCATCGGGCAGCCCGCGGATTGCGAGCAGAAGCTGGTGCTGTTGGGGCTCCAGGTTGACCGAGCGGGCGCTGGCTTCGCTGAATGCGACGAAACGGCGGATCTGGAAGCGCAGCTCCGCAAGGGCGCGGTATTCCTTGAGGCTGACGGTGGCCGGCATCGCGGAGATGTATCGTGATACGATATAAAAATCCAATGCCCACCGGGCGCCCCGCACGGGCTCCCGCCGGCATCGGCCGAGGACGCGAGTGAGCCGGGTCACCGCCCGCAATTCGCAGCGACTCGCCCCTCGTGGAACGCGATGAGAGCCCGGAAAAAAGCCCGGGCGAACGGGCGACCCGGGAGCGGTCGTCCAACGGGTTCCGCAACGAGCGAACGACCGGTAAAAAATGAAGAGAGAAGATCAGCGCACGTCGCTCTGGCACGCGCGCATCATCGCCAACTGCAATCGGCCCGGCCTACTCCGTGCTGACGAACGCCTGCCCGAGCCCCATTTCCTGGTGGCAGCGGTCTGCCGCCGCGCGGGCCTCACCGAAGGCCGAATAGCTTCCGACGCGCACGCGGTACCACGCGTCGTCGCCGTCGCTGACCTTCTTGATGTAGGCCGCGTAGCCGTGGGCCTTCAGCTTCTGCACGAGTTGATCGGCATCAACCTGTTTGCGCGTCTGGAGGATCTGGACGGTGTAGCCGTGGCCGCGCGCGGGCTCGGCGTCGTCTTTCTCCTTTTCCTTTTCCTTGGCGGCTGCAGCTTCCTTCGCCTTTGCATCTTTCTGGGCCTCCTTCGCCGTGGTCCCTGCAGGGATGGAGACTGGTGCGGGCTTGGTGGCTGGCGTCGCCGCGGCAACCGGTGCGGCGGCAACTTGCGCTTTGCTGTCGGCGGGCGTGTCGACTTTTGCGACCGCTGCGACGGGTTCGGCAGTGTTCGAGGAAGCGGAATTCTTGTCCGGCGCAGCGGCCGGCTTCCCGCTCGATGCGGAAGCGGCAGCGACGGGCGCCGCCTTGGCCGGTTTCTCGATCGGCTCCGGCCTTTTGTATTTCGTGAAGTCGTCGACGGGAATGCGCGCGACGCGATCTTCGGCGGGCGCGTGGAACGACGCGTTCTTCTTGCCGACGAAGAGGCCGAAGAAGAACACGGTGGTCACGGTGACGACGAAGCTGACGGCGACCAGCGTCATCTCGAAGCTGGTCAGCTGGAGCTGTCGTCTCGCCTGCCGCGTCGCCATCCGCCCTGCCTCCGCCACACCTTCGCGGGAACGACCGGCTCGCGTTCCCTGACTGAGGCCAGGCTCGCGCCTGGTCTCGCTTCTCGCCGGCCCGACTCTCGCCGGTCCTTGCCGCGCTCCGGTCCGGTCCCGCCCGGCTCTTGCCGGGCCTCCGCGTCCCGGACCGCTGAGGGGGCCGGGGCGCTCATTGTAGCGGGTTCGCCGGGAAGAGCCCGCATCCAAAATGGGTGATGTGCAAAAAAAGTGACCCGCGACTGGCACTTAGGACGGGTCGCGAAGGCCTTACATGCGTTCGGGAGCGACCACCCGGCGCCTCGGCACGCGGAGATGGCGGCGGATCGGGATGCCCTACATTCGATCCGGAGCGGCGATCCCGACGAGCTTCAGGGCCCCTCCGAGCACCTGTCCAACGGCCCGGGCCAGCAGCAGGCGCGCGCCGGTGGCGGCGGGATCCTCGCCGACGAAGCGGTGCTTCGAGTAGAAACGGTGGAACTCGCCGGCCAGCTTCTGCGCGTAGAAAACCACCCGGTGGGGCTCGAGCGCGTCAGCCGCGCCGGCGACGATCTCGGGGAACTCGGCCAGCAGCTTGATCAGCGCGATCTCGTCGGGGTGCCCGAGCGGCGAGGTCGACCCGACGCCCGGCTCCGGCACGCGAATCTCCTTCTCGTCGGCCTGGCGGAAGATGCCGGCGATGCGCGTGTACGCGTACTGCACGTAGAAGACCGGATTCTCGGCAGTCTGGCGACGGGCGAGCTCGAGGTCGAAGTCCAGGTGCGCGTCCGACTTTCGCGACAGGAAGAAGAAGCGCGCGATGTCGGGACCGACTTCGCCCAGCACGTCTCGCAGCGTGATGAATTCGCCGGTGCGCTTGCCCATGCGCACCGGCGTTCCGTCGCGCGAAAGGCTCACCATCTGCACGAGCACGACGCGCAGCTTGTCGGGGTTCTGGCCGAGCGCCTGCAACGACGCCTTCACTCGCGCGATGTAGCCGTGGTGGTCGGCGCCCCAGACGTTGACGAGGCGGTCGAAACCCTGCAGCACCTTTTCGCGGTGGTAGCAGATGTCGCCGGCAAAATACGTCATCGTGCCGTCGCTCTTGACGATCGGGCGATCCTTGTCGTCGGCGAACGCGGTCGTGCGCATCCACGTCGCACCGTCGGCTTCGTAGAGACAGCCGCGCGACCGCAGATCCTCGATCGCTTCCTCGACCTTGTGGCTCTGGCCGAGCGCGCGCTCGCTCGTGAAGTTGTCGAAGCGCACGCCGAAATCGGCAAGATCGGCGCGGATGCGGTCCATCATGACGTCGCCGGCGCGAAGGCCGAGCTCCAGCACGGCTTTGTCGCGGGGCACCTGCGTCCAGCGTTCCCCTTCCGTCTCGATCAACTCCTGGGCGTAGACCGTGACGTAGTCGCCGGGATAGCCGTCCTCGGGAAACGGCTCGTCGCGTCCGAGCAGCTGCAGGTAACGCGCGAGCACCGAGCGGCCGAGCGTATCGATCTGCACGCCGGCGTCATTGATGTAATACTCGCGCTCGACCGCGTAGCCGGCGGCCTCCAGGACGCGCGCAATGGCGTCACCGGTGGCGGCGCCGCGGCCGTGGCCGATGTGCAGCGGTCCGGTAGGATTGGCCGAGCAGAACTCGACCTGGATGCGCTTGCCCTTGCCGGTGTCGCCCTGGCCGTAGGTGTCGCCGGCTTCGAGAATGTCGAGCAGGCGCGCGCGCCACGCCGCGTCGCTGAAGGTGACGTTGAGGAAGCCGGGGCCCGCTGCTTCGGCGTTGGCGACGAGGCCGTCGCCGGCGGTGAGATGGCGTGCGACGATCTCGGCAATCGCGCGCGGAGGCTTGCGCTCGGCCTTGGCCAGCATCATCGCGACGTTGGTCGCGAGGTCGCCGTGGCCGTCGTCGCGCGGGATCTCGACGATATAACCCGGGGTTTCGGTCGAAGAGAGATCGCCGGCCGCGCGCGCGTCGGCCAGGGCGCGATCGATGATCTGGCGCAGGCGGGCTTTCATGTTCTCCCGTGGGGTTGGGAACGGGCAGCAGCGCGCCTCATCCAGGAGCCGACGCGACTTGGATACGCGCTGGTGCCTGACCCCAACTTCGAGAAGCCCGCGTCAGCCTGCGACGGCGGCCTTGTCCGCCTTCTTGCCCTTCTCGGCCTTGACGGGCGGCGGCGGCAGCTCGGTCAACTCGAGGATCGAGATCGGCGCGGCATCGCCGGGCCTGCGGCCGAGCTTGATGATGCGCGTGTAGCCGCCTGCGCGGCTCGAAAAGCGCGGCGCCACCTCGGCGAACAGCTTGGCGACGGCTGCGTCGGTACGCACGAACGCGCGCGCACGGCGGCGCGCCGCGATCGATTGCTGCTTGCCGAGCGTGATCATGCGCTCGGCCCAGCGCCGCACTTCCTTGGCCTTGGCGTCGGTCGTGCGGATGCGGCCGTGCTCGATCAGCGACGTGACCATGTTGCGCATCAGCGCGTGGCGATGCGCCGAATTGCGACTCAGCTTGCGACCGGCGTTGAGGTGTCTCATCGCGTTTCTTTCCCTATCCCTTTCGTCGTTCGGGCTCGCGCCCTCGCTGTCTCCGTTCGGGCTCGCGCCCTCACTGCCTCTCCGTTCGGGCTCGCGCCCTCAGTACCGGTCCTGCTCGATCCGCATGCGGTCGAGCGTCTCGCGGTCGGGGAAGTTCGCCAGGCGCATGCCGAGGCTCAGTCCCATCCCGGTGAGGATCTCCTTGATCTCGAGAAGGCTCTTGCGGCCGAAGTTCTTCGTCTTGAGCATCTCGTGCTCGGTGCGCTGCACCAGCTCGCCGACGTACTTGATGTCGGCGTTCTGCAGGCAGTTGGCCGAACGCACCGACAGGTCGAGCTCGTCGACGCAGCGGAACAGCGCATCGTTGATCTGCTCGCCCTCGACTTCGGC
>DASXOZ010000008.1 GCA_036493895.1 Candidatus Binatia bacterium
GGCCCGCCGCCGCCTGTCGCACTTCCCCCAGGGTGCCCCGTCCAGTGGGCTCGTGTACCGGACGGGCCGAGGGCCGTGCGATTCGAAGACCGAGGATCGTCTTCGCTGTGGACCCGCGGCCCCACAAGGCTGCACGCAGGCTGCACGTCGACGATCGCACCGCGATGATGCACGAGGGTGTATCAGCGTTTTGTCTGCGCACCGTTAGTTCTGCGATAGACCGACAGCGCCGCTTGCGGTCGGACCCGCCTCGTTCGCACGCCGCCGAGCGGGCGCAGCTCGTGCACGAGTCGCTGATTTCCTCTGGATTTGCGCGCGGACCGGCGACGCTCACGATCTCCTAACACAATCTCCACGGGCCCTTCGCGTCGGCCTAACAGAGGCGGCTCATTCTCTGCGCGTGCGGGCCGGGTCTCCTCCCCGGCCTGGAGGACAATCGCGAAGGGCTCTCGCGTCTGGAGGTAAACCGGCCGGCAATGATCGGCCCCGCCGCCCACCCGGCTGCGGATCTCTCTGCCCATCGCGAAACGAACACGGAGATCCGATGCCGAACGAATGGTTCAAGTACGCCGCTATTCTCGCGATGATGTTCGCGCTCGCGCCGTGGGCGCGAGCCGAGGAACGCGGGAACAAGACCGCATCGCCGGCCGCCTCAGGTTCGCCGGCCGCTGCGGCTGCTCCGCCTGCGGCAAATGCGGCAACGGACGCGCCGGCCACGCCCGCCGCAACTGCCGCCCCCGCCGCACCTGCCGGCGTCCCGCTCGAAAAACTCGACCGCGTGACTTCCGAGCAGGCGGCATCCGACAAGGATGCCGTGGCTTCGCAGAAGCGCATCGACTCCCTCGATGACGACACCCAGAAACTGCTCGGCGAATACCGCAAGGCAGTGGCCGACACCGAGAGCCACGAAGCCTATGCGTCCCAGCTCCAGACGCAGATCCGCTCCCAGCAGCAGGAGCTGGCCGACATCGACCGCCAGCTCGGCGAAATCGAAACGACGTCGCGCTCCATCGTCCCGCTCGAGCAGAAGATGCTCGATACGCTCAAAGAGTTCGTGCGGCTCGATCTCCCGTTTCTCGGCGACGAGCGCAACGCGCGCATCGCCACTCTCGAAGAGATGATGGGCCGCGCCGACGTCAGCATCTCCGAGAAGTACCGCCGCATCGTCGAAGCCTACCAGGTCGAGATGGACTACGGCCGCACGATCGAATCGTACGAAGGCCGCCTCGCCGGCGAGGGCGCCGACCGCACCGCACGCTTCCTGCGAATCGGCCGCCTGACGCTGATGTACCAGACGCTCGACGCCAACGAGACGGGCTACTGGGACGCGACGCGCGGGAAATGGATCGTCGACAACGACTATGCGTACGCATTCAAGCAGGGCGTCGCGGTGGCGCAGAAGCTTTCAGCGCCCGAGATGCTGCTCGCTCCGATCCCCGCGCCGGTGGAGGCGAAGTCATGATGCGCCGGACTGCCGCTCTCGCCGCTGCGATCGCCATGGCGGTCGCGTTTTCCCAGTCGTCGACGTCGCACGCAGCGACGAGCCTGGACGAGCTGCTCGACCAGACGCGCAGCGCCCGCCAGGCCCGCGAGCAGACCGATGCCGCGCGCGAGAAGGAGTTCCTCGCCAATCGTGATCACCAGGCCACGCTGCTCGCCGACGCCAACCGCGCCCGCGACGACGCCGAAGCGCGCAGCAAGGCCACGTCCGAGCAGTTCGATGCCAACGAGCGCACGCTCGCCGAAAAGCAGGACCTGCTGAACCAGCGCCTCGGCAGCCTCGGCGAGCTGTTCGGCGTCGTACGGCAGGTGGCCGGCGACACGACGCCGCTGATGTACAGCTCGCTCGTCAGCGCGCAGATCCCGAAACGCGACGAGTTCCTCGCGACGCTCGCCAGGAGCAAGGAGCTGCCGTCGATCGACCAGCTCGAGCGCATGTGGTTCGAGCTGCAGCGCGAGATGACCGAGAGCGGACGCGTCGTGCGCTTCCAGACTCCGGTCACCGGCGCCGACGGCACGGCGCGCAACGCCGAAGTGGTGCGCGTCGGTCCTTTCGTCGCGATGTCCAACGGACAGTACCTCAATTTCATGCCCTCGCTCGGCACGCTGGCCGTGCTTCCGCGCCAGCCCGCGGCCAGCCTCGTCGACCTCGCGATGAAGATCCAGCACACGACCGGCGGCTACACCGAGGCCGCGATCGATCCGTCGCGCGGCGCGCTGCTTTCGATGCTGGTGCAGCGGCCGACGGTGATCGAGCGCATTCGCAAGGGCCAGGAAGTGGGCTACCTGATCATCGCCGTCGGGCTCATCGGCCTCGCGCTGGCGATCTACCAGGCGATCTATCTCCTCGCCGTGCGCTCGCGGGTGCGGCGCCAGCTTGCCGACATTGCGTCGCCGGCAGCGGACAATCCGCTCGGCCGCGTGCTCGGCGCGGTGCGCACGAGCCCATCGACGATCGAGGAGGACGCCGAGGTCGTCGAGCTTCGCGTTTCCGAGGCCGTGCTGCGCGAAGTGCCGCGCCTCGAGCGTTTCCAGGCTTTCCTGCGCCTGGCCGTGGCTGCCGGGCCGCTGCTCGGCCTGATCGGAACGGTGATCGGCATGATCATCACGTTCCAGAGCATCACCGAATCGGGAAGCAGCGATCCGCGCCTGATGGCCAACGGCATCGGCCAGGCGATGATCGCCACCGTGCTCGGGCTCGGCGTGGCCATCCCGCTGCTGTTCCTCAACGCGGGCCTGTCGTCGTTGTCGCGCGCAATCGTGCAGATCCTCGACGAGCAGAGCACCGGCCTGCTGGCCGAGAGCCTCGAGCGCGCGCGGGGGCCGCGCCATGCCTGAGGCGCTCGCCAGCATCGGCGGCAATGCCCTCGGCTCGCTGCGCGACCTGATCGACGGCGGCGGTCCTTTCGTCCTGGCGATCTTCTGCTGCTGCGTGACGCTGTGGACGCTCGTCATCGAGCGCACCTGGTACTTCTCGCGCGTGCTTCCGCGCCGTGTCGAGCAGGCGGTCGCGCAGTGGAAGGCACGACCCGAGCATCGTTCCTGGTGCGTGCGCCAGGTGCGCTCCGCGATGATCTCGCGCCTGAATGCAGAGATGAGCGCGAACTCCCCGCTGCTGGCGGTGCTGGTGCCGCTCTCCCCGCTGCTCGGCCTGATCGGAACCGTCAGCGGCATGCTCGAAGTGTTCGACTCGATGGCGCTCAAGGGTTCGGCCGACGCACGCGCGATGGCCAGCGGCGTCTCGCACGCGATGCTGTGCACGATGACCGGTCTTGCCGTCAGCATTTCCGGCCTCTACCCCGTCTACTACTTCCGCTCACGCACTCGCCGCGAGACCGAGCTGGTGGCCGACAAGCTGGTGTACTGATGCGGATGCGGCGCCATCAAACGCACCAGGCGGACGGAAGCACCGGCATCGACCTTGCGCCGATGCTCGACTTCGTGCTGAACCTGCTGATTTTTTTCATCATCACCGCGGTGTTCATCAAGGAGACCGGGCTTACGGTCGAGCGTCACGGCGGCAGCGCTTCGGGCGCCACCGACGGCAAGTCGACCGGCTCGATCTCGGTGATCCTCAAGCAGTCCGGCGAGGTCTACGTCGACAACCGCCTCGTCGACGTGCGCGCGGTTCGCGCCAACGTCGAGAGGCTGCACGCGCAGAAACCCGACTGGGGCGTCATGATCACTGCCGAGCAGAACGCGCCGACCGGCCTCGTGGTCCAGGTCGTCGACCAGGCGCGTCTCGGCGGCGTCGACAACGTCTCGTTCGGCACTTCGTCGAGGTAACCGGTGCGGTCGCGACGTCACGCCTCCCACGAAGGGGAAGAACACGGCATCGACCTCGCGCCGATGCTCGACTTCGTCTTCAACCTGCTGATCTTTTTCCTGATCACGACGTCGTTCGTGCGCGAGGCCGGTGTCACCGTCGCAAGACCGCAGGCCGATACCGCCGTTCATACCGACACCGGCAACATCATGGTCGCGGTGAGGCCGAACGGGGAAGTGTGGATGGACCGCCGCCAGGTGGACATGCGCGAAATCCGCCCGACCATCGAGCGCCTGCATCTCGAGAGGCCCGAGGACACCGTCGTCGTGCTGGCCGACAAGGATTCCAAGGCGGGCCTGCTCGCGCAGGTCATGGACGAGATCAAGCTCGGCGGCATCAAGGAGGTGGCCATCGGCGCAACCAGCGCCGCGGCCGGCGGCTCGTGAGCGGCGCGTGGCTTCGCTTTCCCGTCTCGCTCGCGTGCGCGTGCATGCTCGCCACCGGCCTGTTCGGCTTCCTGCACACGATGACCACCGCGCGTCACCACGACGAATCGGCAGTTGCGGTCGCGAAGGTCGAGTTCGTGCGGCTGCGCCACGAGACCGAGATCGAAGAGAAGAAGCGCGAGAAGCCGCAGAGGATCAAGCCCGAGCAGGCGCCGGTGCTCCCGGCGATGCAGATCGCCAAGGACCAGGCGCCGAACCTGGCGCTCGATGTCACGGCAATCGCGGCGGGTCTCGGCGCAGAGTTCGGCTCGGCCGGCGGTGGTGGCGGCGACGGGCGCGGCGTTCCCGGCGGCCTCGGGATCGGCGGCGGCATGTCCGACCGCGGCGCGCTGCCGCTGGTTCGCGTCGAGCCGCAGTACCCGCCCGAAGCGGCCAAGCGCAAGCTCGAGGGTTGGGTGCAGCTTCGCTTCACGATCACGAAAGCGGGCACGGTCGACGCCGTCCAGATCGTCAAGTCGAGCAATTCGCTTTTCGAGAACGCCGCCGTCGCGGCCGTGCGCAAGTGGAAATACGAGCCTCAGATGCAGTCGGGCGCAGCGGTCGAGAGCGCCGGCGTCGACGTCGTTCTTCGATTCAGGATGGAGAGCTGAAATGAACCGTATCGCCAGAGTCCGCAGTTCTTTCTCCAGCCCGCCGCGCGCGCTCGTCGCAGTATCGATCGCGCTTGCGATCGCATGCCGGGTCGGCGTTGCGGCAGCCTCCGATACGCCCCCCGCGAGCACGGCCGTCAATCCGCAGATCGCCGAAAAGCTTCTGCTCGCCAACGGCTATCTCGAGAACAACCGCCTCGACGATGCGATGTCGGTGGTCGACGAGCTCGTCCGCGTGCGCAAGAACAAGCCGGTCGATCGCGCCCAGATTCATCGTTTCCGCGGCTACATCCTGATCGCCAAAGGGAAGAGCGAGGATGCAGGCAAGGAGTTCGAAGCCGCGCTGGCCGAGAACGCGCTCGACGGAGCCTCCAAACAGGGAATGATCTATTCGCTCGCCCAGATTCACACGCAGGCAGGGCGCTACGACCGCGCACGCGCACTGATCGACCAGTGGTTCGCCGGCGCCGAGGATCCCAAGCCGGAGGCGTATTTCCTCGAGGCGATGATCCTGATGCAGCAGCAGGCCTACGCGGATGCTCTCGAACCGGCGAGGATTGCCGTCGAGCGCAGTCCCCAGCCGCGCGAGAGCTGGCTCCAGCTGCTGGCCGCGATCCAGTTCCAGCTCCAGGACTACAAGTCGGTGGCGGGCACGCTCGAGCAGCTCGTCGCCCTGCAGCCCGCAAACAAGCGTTACTGGGTGCAGCTCGCGACGATCGAGAGCACGATCGGAAACGACGGGGATGCCGTCGCCGAGCTCGGCGTCGCGCAGGTCGGCGGCTTGCTGGCCGACGATCGCGACCTTCGCCAGCGCGCGCGCCAGTGCTTCGTGCACGACCTGCCGACCTGCTGCAGCGAAACTCTCGAGAAAGGCTTCGCCGACGGCAAGATCAAAAAGGACGCCGAATCGTGGCAGCTCCTGGCCAACTGCTACATCGCCGCGCGCGACACCGACAAGGCGCTGGAGCCGCTCGCGAAGGCCGGCGAGCTGGCGGCCGACAACAGGAGTTACCTGATGCTCGGGCAGCTCGAGCTGCAGAAGGACCGCTTCGACGCGGCCCACGACGCGCTCGTCAAGGCGAAAGCCAAATCGAAGCCCGACCAGGCCGGATCGATCGAGCTGCTGATCGGCATCGCGAGCCTGGGATCGAACCGGCTCGACGACGCCGAGAAATCGTTCCGCATTGCCCGGGCCGACGACAAGACCAGCAAGGCCGCCGACAGCTACTTGAAGCACCTGGACCAGGTGCGCGCGATCCAGCAGATGAAGGAATCGGCGGTCGCCGACACGATGGCACGCAGCCAGCCGGTCTCCGATGCGAAGCCGGCGTCGAGCGACAGGTCGTTGTAGCAGGTTGCCGCAGCCCGGTGGGCGCCGTCGGCGGGCTTTCCGGGGAGAACGCCACCGCCCGGTGCCGTGCCCGGCCGGGTGACACGCGCGGCTGGCGGTGCGGGTCCATCTCCAGTAGAGGAGCTTCGTCGAATTCCGACGGAGGTGCGCACAATGGCGGGCATGAACGAGTTCAACCAGAAGATCATCGACGAATTCCGCGCCAACAGCGGCAAGGTCGGCGGCATGTTCGCCGGCGCACCGATGCTGCTGCTGCACACGAAGGGCGCGAAGTCGGGAACGAAGTACACGACGCCGCTCGTCTATCTCGCCGACGGCCAGCGCTGGGTCATCATCGCATCCAAAGCGGGAGCTGCGACCAACCCCGACTGGTACCACAACCTCGTCGCGCATCCGGACGCCGAGATCGAAGTGGGAAACGAGAAGATCGCGGTGCGGGCCAAGGTCACGACAGAGCCCGAACGCACCGAGCTCTACCGCAAGCAGGCGTCGATCATGCCGAACTTCGCGGAATACGAGCGCAACACGAGCCGCGTGATCCCGGTGCTCGCACTTTCGCGGAGCAACGGCTGAGTCGGAACGCGGCCGCGGTTGGCCGTCCGGTTCGCACGATGACAATCCTTCGGCTCCGCTCTGCGGCGGGCGCTGCACTTCTGCTCGCCGGCCTCCTGCTCGCGGCCTTGCCCGCCGCGGCCGGCGAGCCGTCGTTGTCCATCCACGTCGGCGACCGCACGAAAGTCTTCTCCCGAAGCGAGCTCCTCTCGCGGGCGACTGTGATGACCATCACCGACGATCCGGCGTACGCCGGCGCTTCCCGCTCGTATTCCGTCGTTCCGGCACATTCCCTGTTCGACGGCATGGACGTGCCCGGCGACGCCGTGATCGACTTCCAGTGTCTCGACGGATTCGCAGCGGCGCTGTCGCGCGACCGCCTGCTCAACGATTCGCCGTCGCGGTCGATCGCGTACCTCGCGATCGAGGATCCGGCGCACCCGTGGCCGCCGCTGAAAGACGACAGCGGCCCTTCGGCGGGGCCGTTCTATCTCGTATGGCAGTCGCCTCAGCTGTCGGGAATCGCGCGCGAAGAATGGCCGTTTCAGCTCAGCGGCTTTGCCGTCAAGGGCTCGCTCGCCAGCGTCTATCCGAAAATCCAGCCCGACCCTTCGCTCGCCGCCGGTGATCCGGCCCGGCGCGGCCTCTCGGTCTTCGCGCGCAACTGCTTCGCGTGCCACAAGCTCAACCGCGAAGGCAGCTCCGACATCGGTCCCGATCTCAACGTCCCGATGAATCCGACCGAGTACCTGGCCGAGCCGGCGCTTCGGCGCCTCGTGCGAAACCCCCAGGATCTGCGCGCGTGGTCGATGTCGCGCATGGTGGGCTTCAGTCCCGCCGTGCTCGGCGATGCCGATCTCGACGATCTCGTCGCGTACCTGCGGCACATGGCAAAGCACAAGCAGCCGTAGCGAGGAACAGCCCGGCTGCCTCCGAATCCGCTGTTTGCCCGGCGATTTGCCCGCCTATTGGTCCGTTTGTACCGCCGGCGCGTACCACACCGGCGACGTGTAGGCCCTTTCCTCGACCGTGTGCGGAGTGCCTTCGGCCATGTCGATGCCGAAGCGCGCCAGGTCGTACGTCGTCCAGCGCGGTGTCGGAATTTCGATCACCCGGCCGTAGTAGAAGGCTCCCTGGTTCGGGTCGAACGCGGGATCGCTCCAGAACGCGACCAGTTGCGGCGCGCCGATCGAGTTCTTGTACGTCGCGTCGCCCAGGTCCCAGCTCTTGCCGACGAAGGTGCGGCAACGGCCGTCCGCTTCGATCTTGCGATCGCCCGATACCGCAACGTCATAGACGCGCTCGTGCGTCGCGCCGTCCTTGTCGATCCACCCCTTGACGATTTCGTAGCGGTCGAGATTGGCGCCGATCGGGTCCTTCTCGGCCGAGACCAGGAAGGTCGGCACTTTCCCGGAAGGCGCGGCAGCGAGCTCGCCGCCCATCGGAATTCCCTTGCGGTAACCGAGCGCCGCGAGATCGTGATTGTCGACGTCGAGCCGCGAAAAATCCCAGCCGGCAAAGAACCTCACCGTCATTCGCGGGCCCGTCGTCGCGTACGTTTCGCGGCGCTTCATCGCATCGAAGATCGCCGCGCGCGTGTTCTCGCTGGCCCACACTGCGGTATAGCCGGCGGCGCTGGCTTCCCAGCTCATGGTCTTGAGGCCGGTCTTGTCGTTGGATTCGTAGACGTCGCGCACACGATGGATCGACGGCTCATCGGCAGCGGTGCGCCCGAAGAAGTTGTCCTCCTCGGCGTCGGCCAGTCCGGTGTGGGAATCGGTGCCGCCCGCAAAACCGAAATGGAACGGGTTGACGCCGACCCGCTTCTCGATCTCGAGCCCGCGACGCAGCGCCGGCCGCGCGTATTCGCCCGCAAGCATGTCGTCCGTCTTGGCGACGCCGAGGTCGAGATTGCCGCGGTCCCAGCGCTCGAATTTCGCGAAGTCGTCGTCCGACGAGAGCTTGGGATGCGTCTCGCTGTCGCCGGCCGTTTCGGTGACCTCGTAGAGCGGCTCCCAGCGCGCCCGCTCGGCGGCCCAGGCCTTGTCGATCTTCTTTCCCGATGCGTCGGCGTCCGCGAACATGCGGCCGTTGCTCCGGTTGCCGCCGTGCGCGATCGCGAGCACTTCGCCGCCGGTCTTCTGCTCGTAGGCGGCCATCCACTTCCACAGCGACGCGGGATCGTCGCTTCCGCCGGCGGCCGCGGAAGTCAGCGGCTCGACGGTGGCCGCCTGGCTCGCTCCGTCGCGGAAGATCACGCCGCGGTGAAGGTCGTTGCCGTTCGGACTGGCGGTCCACTCGTAACCGACCATCGTCGTGAACCTGCCCGGATCGTTGAAGCGCTCGGCCGCATCAAGCTCGCTGCGCCACGCGCGGCGCAGTCCTGTCGAGCCGGGAATGAACTGGAGAGCCGGCGGCAGCTGTCCCCGCGCGAGCGCGTCGAGCATCAGCAGCGAAGCGCGCGCTCCGGCCGCGCCCCGGATCATGTTGTGCCACTCGCGGCCGGATGGATCGGCCAGGATCTCGGGCTGACCGCCGGCGACGGCAGTATACAGCCCGAGGTTGTCGGAGTGATCGGTGATCACGAGGAAATCGAGAGGACGCGAAAGGCGAACGGGCTGCCCGGACGACGACCACACTCTTTCGCCGCGCGCGAGGCGATACGCATCGTCCGGCTCGACACTTGCGCCGGCGGCTCCGGCATCGAGAGACCAGGACGTGTGCAGGTGGGTATCGCCGAACAGCGGTCGCCGAAGCGGCGGCATGTTCGCATACGGCGAGTACGGTCGCGTGGGAGGGTGGCCCCGCTCGGCGCTGCGCGCATCGAGAGTGCCGGCGTCGTTCGTGACGGGGACGACGTCCTGGGCCATCGCAACTCGCGCCGCCAGCACGAGCATGGCGGCGAATACAGAACACGGCGTCGCGGCGCTGCGGCCGCGTAACTGGACAGGATTCATGCGTAAAAGCCCTTGTTTTCCTGAGCCGCTGCAGCCTTTGCTCACTGGCAGCTCAGGTTGGTGACGGCCATCGTCACGTCGATCGGGTTGAAGCTCGGGTCCGACTCCGCGTCGATCGTGAACGAGAACTGGCTGGCCGCGAGGTTTGCGTCGTTGGTTGCGAACGTGCACGTCGCGATCGATGCCGGCGTATGGACGCCGGCATCGACGATCATCGATTCCTTGAGGAAGCGTGAGGCGTCGTTGTCGTTGAACGACGTCAACCCACTGCTCACTGCGGACGTGCACTGCACGTGGCTGCCGCTGCCCGCCAGCTCGCCGGACGCGTCCGCGTAGCTCATTTCGTACGTCAGCGCGCCCACGTCGGCATTGGTGGTCACGCCGATCGTCAGCGTGCACACGCGCGTGAAACCGGAACAGTCCGTGTGACAGATGCCGGTGTCGGAATTCTTCGAACCCTGGTCGCACTGCTCGGGACCGCCGCCCGGGCCGCTCGTGCACGAAGGGTCGTTGCAGACGATCCCGTCTCCGCAGACAGCCGCCTTGCAGCCGTTCGTGCAGTTGTCGTGGTCGTTCGTGTTCTTGTCGTCGCACTGCTCGTTCGGCAGGTTGTTGACGATTCCATCGCCGCAGATTTCCGCGTTGCAGCTGGAGTCGCACCCGTCGAGGCTTGCCGTGTTGCCGTCGTCGCAGCTCTCGTGGTTGCCCGGATCGGTGACGCCGTCGCCGCAGACCGGCAGCGTGCAGTCAATGCGACAGGCATCCGGCTTGGTGTCGGAGTTGGCCAGGCCCTGGTCGCATTGCTCGCCTTCCTGCTTGATGCCGTTGCCGCACACCGGCGTGCTCGGGAACGCAAGGTCGAGAAATGCGGGCACCGTAAGACGGTTGGCCTGGAACACGCACGCGTGGAAATCGATCAGCTCGGAGCCGGAATCGAGCGGATCGATGCAGTGCTCGCCGTAACCGATCGATGCGAAATCGGCCCTTGCGCAGACGCGAGGCAGGCCGCCGAGCCACGCAAGCTGCGCATGGATGATGCCGGTGTCGAGCACCGCGTTCCCCGTTCCGAGCCCGTACGGCGGAAGCTGGGCCCGGCAGTCGACGTTCGTCGAAGAGCCCGAAAGCTCCTGGTCGAGCAGGCAGTGCAGTCTCAGGCCCGTCTCGGCCAGCACCATCGACGCCGCGCGTTTGGGCACTTTCATCATGCAGCGGCTGGCGCTGCCGCGAGTGGCAGTGACGTCGGAGGGGTACCAGACCTGGAACAGCGAATCGATCGTGCTCTGTCCGACGGTCATGATGCAATGAGCAAGGGAGTTCGACGTGAACGGCGACGCCTCGCCGCTGCAAGGTCCGGGATAGCTGAGAAGTCCGAAATTGGCGCCTGAGCACGCCGACTCGAGGCGCGAGCGCAGCTCGTCGGCCGCCAGCTGGTAGCGAAGTGCCACCGCGCCGGAGCCGTCGCCCGTCGCGCAATCGATGTTCTGCGCGACGCCGAAGATCACGTCGGCTTCACAGCCGATGCGCGTCTTGACGTTCTCCAGCGTCCACCTCGAAAGGCCGGTCTGGATCGCGGCGCGGCAATGCGACTCGGCGGAATCCGCCGCGTTCGCCGCAGCGCCGTCGCAAAGAAGAAGAAGACAAAAAATCGAGCCCAAAGCCGAACGACTCGGAGTTCTCGTGTTCCACATGGAGCACTCCTCGAAAGGTCGGAAACGGCCCCGGCGGGATCGGCTTTCGCCGAAACCGCCGGGGCTTCTGCACGAATCGGAAGACTGCGGCCGCCCGCTTACGGGTTGCCCGCGGCGCTCCACGAAGTGGTCTTGACCGTCGCCGTGCCTGCCGTGGTCTGGTAGCAGCTCTGCGTGACGCCATCGTCGGTCACGAGATCAGACAGCGTTACGCCGGTGAGCTTGCTCAGGTCGGGAGCGTGGAAGTCGCCAGTCTTGCTCTTGGCCTTGACGCTGAGCGACGACTTGCCGTCGGTGTCCGAACCTTTCACTTTGATCTGGAACACAGCGCCCTTGATTCCGAAGCCTGTCGCCCCGGCAGTTGCCCAGCCGCTGCCCGTTCCGGCAGGGACCGTCGCGCCGTACAGCAGGCTGCCGTCCTCGTAGACGCACCAGCTGTAGGTCTTGCCGGTTCCCGTCGTCGGATCGAGGAAGGTCGCTGCCTTGCCGCTCTTCCAGCCCCAGCTTCCCGAGTCCTTGGTGTCGTCGGTCGCGGCCGGGTCGTTCTTGAACGCGATCTTCGACTTGCCGGCGACCGTCGAAACGAGGCAGCCGGTCGGCGCCGCCGAAGGGCAGTCGCTCGGGTTGCACGACGAGTCGCAGCCGTCGCCTTCGACGAGGTTGCCGTCGTCGCACTGCTCGCCCGGCTCGAGGACGCCGTTGCCGCACACCGAAGCTCCGGTGGTGCAGGCATCGGCCGTTGCCGACATCGTCGGCGCCGGCGACGCGGGGTCGTTCGGCGGCGACGAGGTGTCGGACGAATCGGTGACGGTCACGGCGAAATTGCCCGACGTCGGGTCCGCCTGCGTCGAATCCGGCATCACGAACGTGCAGTGCGCGACCTCGCCAGGACCCGTGAATCCGGACGGGTTCGCAAAGGCCGCATCCATCGTGCTCGCGTCGGCGTTGACGCTGCTGCTGTCCAGGCCGCCCGCCGCCCAAGTGCACGAGTTGGCGAAGTCGCCCTTGGCGCCCACCGCGGTGTAGTCCGTGTGGAACTGCAGGGCGCCGAGCGTCGTCGCGTTGGTCACATTGAAATGAACGGTGCAGTGCTTCGGCTGCGCGGCCAGCGCCGCAGGCGCGATCGCGAGCACGAAGGCTGCGCCGAAGCCGGCAAGCGCCGGCAGTCGCAGGTAGCTGGCCCTGAGGCCGCTGTGGTGAATCTTCGACATGGTTCCCTCTCCTTCCTTACGCGCCTTGCGCGGAATGCCTTACGCGGAATGCGTCGCTGTCGGTTTCTTGAAGTTTGGCGTGTCCATGGTCGCACGTGACGCGAGCCCTCGCGGGCAGCGACCGTCTCGCGACGGACGCCGCCCGCGATCACCCGTGTCGCGAGGGTCAGGGCACCTGGTTCGGCATGCCGCTGGTCGTGTCGACCATCGGATCCATCTTCTGGTTGGTCGGATCCGACTCGAACAGGCTCGCCACGCAGGCGATGTCCGCAGGCTTGTGCGCGGCATCGCCGCCGGTGCTGTTGAAGTAGCCTGCCTCGGCGCTGCCGCCGGCGACGGCGGCCTCGTTGGGCGTCGGCTGCCAGATCCACAGGTTGTGCAGGTGCTCCACGTTGAGACCGGGAGGTCCGGCGTACTGGCACGAACCCTGCGTGTCGGTGCCGGCGCCACCCGAATCGGCCGTGATGGCCTGGGACTCCAGCTCGGCGCGGCGCGAGTTCTGCATCGTCGTGTTCCACACGCTGATGCCGGTGCCCGTGCGGAAACCGATGCTGACGCCGTGCTGGCTGGCCGTGGTGTGCTGGCCGAGCCACGTGACGTTGGCGTAGTGCGGATGCGAGCGCGGCTCGCGCACGTTCGCGATCGGGTCGCCCTGGGGCCCGTTGTCGGCTTCGAAGCCCTTGTCGCCGTCGTTGCTGGCCGGCCCGGCCTGGCGCAGCACCGCGAACTGCGCGCCGCCGCGGAAGCCCACGTCGGTGTCCAGGTTGTCGTCGAGCCCGCCGGTGGCAACCACATGGTCGACGACCACGTTGCCGCCGAAGAACTCGTACTGGTCATCGCCGCCGTTGTTGCAGTCGATGTGGCTGACGATCGTCGGCGAACCGAGCGTGTACAGCGTGAAGCAGTTCAGATCGTTGCCGTTGCCGTCGATGTCGTACCCGGGGTCGTTGATCTCCATGTACTCGACATGGCCGCCGTTCCAGCTCTCGTCGGTCCCGCCGTAGTGAACCGGAACCGCGATGCCCTCGACCAGCGCGTCACAGGTGTCCACCGTGTTGCACGCGTTGGCCCAGCCGAAGCCGGTCAGAACGAGCCCGCCCCATTCGCGGCGGGCGCCGGAGCCGACGCCGAATCCCGTGTAGTCGGTGTTGGTCAACCAGTTGTCGAACCACTTCTTCGACTGCAGCGTGATCACGTTGTCCTTGGTGCCGACCGCGTGGATCGTCGATCCGCGCGTGACGATCAACGCTTCCTGGACATCGCCGAGGACGAGAGTGCCGGGCTCGATGACGAGGTCCGTGTGCGTAGCCGCGGTCGGGTGCGCCGGGTTCGCATTCGTCTCCGTCTTGCCCGCCGCATCGCCGTCACCGATCAACGTGCCACCGTTGGCGAGGCCGCCGAGACGGTAGATGTTGTCGTTGGTCAGCGTCAGCGTGCCGCCGGACACCGCGAAACGGCCCGGTAGCTGGCAGATGTCCATCGTTCCCGGATAGCCGTTCGGGAGCGAGGTGCTTCCTATCAGCGTCGTGTTCGCGGGGCAGTTGCCGTCGGCAACGGGGGTCGCGCCGTTCAGCGTGCCGTTGGTCGCCGGGTGCCAGACCGTGTGGTTGCCATGCAACTCGACGGTCCAGCCCTCGGTCCAGTCGCCGACCGAGGCAGCCGGGTCCTGCGGGATGGCGCCGATGAAACGGGTCTTCACGAACCGCGACTTGATGTCGTTGTCATTGATGCCGTACGGATCCGCATTGGTAGCCGTGCTCGAGTTGTAGGAATGGCCGGTGACGTTGGTGTCCGGCACGACGTCGCTCGATGGATCGAACGTCGTGTCCGAAGCCTCGAGGTCGGGCTTGCCGGGGCTGTTGCACGGGCAGTCGATCGGCACGTTCTGTCCGACCGAGAACTGCAGACAGAGCAGCGCGTCCGTCGCCTTCGTCGCGACGCCGCGGGGCTCGCAGATGCAGGGCCGCGAACACGTCGCGGATCCGACCGCCGCGCGCAGGATAAACAGACAATCGGTCGCGACCGGGTCGGCGCCCGTCGATACGGGCTGCGAGCAGCCGCCGGGCTCGGCCCAGGCTGCGGGGGCGAGTGTGCCCGCCAGCCCTGCCGCCAGCGCGCCGGCGACGGCAAATGTTCTGAGACTCCTTCGAGACATGGTTACCTCCACTGAATTTCGGCCGGCGCGCGGCGCTGGCCTCTCCTTTGATCTTCCGGGACTGCGGGATTTGTCCTGAATTGCCGCTTTGCCGGCACGATGCCGGTACGGACCCGGCGACGATGAACGCAGAATGTCATTGGCGTGTCGGAGTCCGGTGAGATTTCCGTCAGCGGTGCGTCGTGCGGATCACACTGCGCGCGCGGCGCTGCGCGATTTTTCGTCGTGACTTCGCCGCGTTCACGCGCTTCGAATCGCGCGCTAACTCGTTTCGAACACGCGGACGGCTCTTGTGTGGCTCCTTTTCCTGCGGGCGCGACGGCGCTGCAGGAGCACCGCAATGAACCTGCTCCAGCTTTCAGGCTGCTCGATCGTTGTCGCCCTTGCGGCAGGAATGTTCTGCACAGGCAGCGCTACGGCAGACGACGTTTCCGCCGGCGCGACGCCTGCTACGTCATCGTCCGCGACGCAACCGTCAAAAAAGACGAAGGCCGCCGCGGAAACCCCGCAGTCGGACGCCGCGCCGGGGACAGGTGCTTCCGCACCGGATTCCTCTGTCGAGGAAGTCGTCGTGACGGGAAGCTCGATCAGCGAAGCGCTGGACCAGGCGCGATTCTCGGAATCGATCGTCGACGTGCTGACCGCGAAGGACTTTGCGGTCACCGGCGACTCGAACGTCGTCGATGCATTGTCGCGCGTCACCGGGGTGACGACCGTCGGCGACAAGTATGTCTACGTGCGCGGCCTCGGCGAGCGCTATTCGAGCACGTTGTTCAACGGAGCGATGCTGCCTAGCCCCGACCCGTTTCGCCGCGTGATCCCCCTCGACCTGTTTCCGAGCGGCGTGATGGACCAGCTGAGCGTGCAGAAAACCTACGCGCCTTACCTGCCCGCGGACTTCTCGGGCGGCTCGGTGCAGCTAAAAACGCGGTCTGTCCCGGCGGAGCCGGAAACACGCCTGAGCCTGTCGAGCGAGTACCGCGTCGGAACGACGTTCTCCAACAGGGAATGGTACGAAGGCAGCTCCCAGGACTGGACCGGTTTCGACGGAAGCTACCGCCATCTTCCGAAGAATATCGACGACCTCCAGAACGCCAGTGCGGCGGAAACCCAGCAGCTCGGACTCGACATGAATCGCAGCTTCGACGTGGACAACAAGACGCTGCCGCCCAACTTCAAGCTCAAGGGATCTCTCGCCCGCGACTACAAACTCTACATGGGAGACGTGGGCTTTCTCATCGGCGGGGAGGGCTACAACGCCTGGCAGCACTACATGAACGGTCACCGGCAGAGCAGCGGCCTGGATCCCTCGTCGACCGACCAGTCCGAGACGGACAACAACATCAAGTATTCCCTGCTCTCCGCGCTCCAGTGGAAACCCACGAGCCAGCACGAGCTCGATACCAACGTCTTCTATACGCACAATACGTACAAGCGCTACGTCACGTACCAGACGTTCAATGCGGGCAACATCAATTTCGTCGACGACATCCGGTCGGACTGGCAGGAGCAGCAGCTCTGGAGCGTGCAGCTCGCGGGGAACCACAACCCGTTGCACATGCACGATCTCGGCATCGACTGGGCGGCCTCCTACGCCGACGCATCCCGCGTCGAGCCCGACAGCCGCTTTTACCGTTTCGACGTTCCGTACACCTACGATCCGGTCGGCAATCCGGTCCCGCACTGGGACCAGAAAGTCTTCGACACCGACGTCAACAGCAATGAGAAGGACTGGGAGGCGCTGACGGACCACGCCTGGGACGCGCACCTGAACACGCAGCTTCCGTTCAAGTTGTCCGACTCGATCTCGACCACCCTGAAGGCCGGAACCCGCTATTTCGACAAGCAGCGCGACTCGGAGCGCCGCGTCTTCCATTTCCAGACGACCAACCCGGGCAACAAGTACGACAACCTTCCGATCGGCGCGATCTTCGACGACCCGAACATCGGGTCGCGCTTCGACCAGTGGCAACTGCAGGGCTTCCTCAACGCACTCGACTCCTACAGCGCAGAGGAACAGATCATCGCAGGCTACGCGCAGTCGGAGACCGATCTCTGGTCCAAGCTCCATTTGATGGCGGGGGCGCGCTACGAGACCTCGAAGCAGACGATCACGCAGGGCCCGGAAACTCCCTTCCCATTCACGAAGCTCGACAAGGCCGGGTTCTATCCGGGCGCCGAGGCGACGTGGCTGTTCACGGACGCGCTGCAACTGCGCGCCGCGTTCAGCCAGACGGTCAACCGGCCCGATCTGCGCGAAATCTCGCCGGCTTCGTATTTCAACTTCGAGGACGGCTACCGTTACGTCGGCAACCCGAACCTCAAAGTCGCCGAGCTGACGAACTACGACCTGCGCCTGGAGTGGTACCACGGGACCGCCGACGACGTGTCGATCGCAAGCTTCTACAAGGACCTGAAGGATCCGATCGAGCAGGTCTTCCAGCCGGCCGGCAACATCCGCACCTGGCAGAACGCCGACACCGGGAGGCTCTATGGAATCGAAGTCGAGGCGCGCCAGTCGCTGGCATCTCTCGGCCGCTGGGCGGAGGACTTCTCCACCCGCGCCAACGCCGCATGGATCGACTCGCAGGCCAAGACCGATCCGGCCAATTCGATCTCACCGCTTCAGCACCCGAGCCACGCGCTGCAGGGACAGGCTCCGTGGATCGTGAACTGGCAACTGACCTGGTCCAACCTTCCGACCGACACCGACGCGACGATCGCGTTCAACACGAGCGGAAAGTACATCAAGGACCTCGGCACCGTCGGCTTCGATGATTCCTACCAGCACTCCAAGCCGGAACTTGACCTGACGTTCCGCCACGGTTTCCAGTTCTTCGGCGACGAGTACAACCTGACGCTGAAGGCGCGAAACCTGATCGACCCGGTCAACAAGATCACGCGCAACACGGTCAATCCCACGACGGGCGAGACGACCAGCAGCGTCACCGAGCTTTCGTACCGGAAGGGACAGCTGTTCTCGATCGAGATCTCGCGAGACTTCTGAGCGCAAGGCGCGACGCGCGCGGCAAGTTGGGCGGGGCGATTGCGGATGAACGGGAAGCTGCGCGGCCCCGGCTAGAGCGTCGGCCAGCAGTCCATCGGCCGGACCGCGTCGTACGCGGCCGCCGCCTGCAGCACCAGGTCGTCGCGGTGGCGCTGTGCGACGATCTGCAGTCCTGCCGGAAGCGCGCCGTCGGTCATGCCGGCGCGAACCGTCGCAGCCGGATGCCCGGACATGTTGAAAGGATACGTGAACGCGACCGCCGCCAGCGGCGACTCGACCGGCTCGCCGCCGACCACGCGCGGAAACGGCCCGGCCGCCCCGAAGGCCTCGGTCGGAAGCGTCGGCGTCAGCAGAAGATCGTAGCGGTCGAACACTTCCTCGAGGATCCGGTTGAGCTCCCAGCGCTCGCGCGCGATGTCGCCCATCGCCGCCATCGTCAGCTGGGCCGTCGCCAGCGTTCCCTGCCAGAAGCCGCGACCGAGAAGGTGCTCCCTTCCTTCGACCGCGGGAGCCAGCTCCGCGTACGTTTCCGATCCTGCCAGGTAGGCCCACGCCCTGCCGATGTCCGGAAACACCGTGTCGATCTCGTCCACCGCGTGCCCGAGCGAGCGGAAGACCTCGACTCCTGCGTGCACTTCGCGCAGCACGTCGGCATCCACCCGCGCGTAGCCGAGGT
This sequence comes from Candidatus Binatia bacterium, assembly GCA_036493895.1. Lineage (NCBI taxonomy): Bacteria > Candidatus Binatota > Binatia (SeqCode) > Binatia bacterium. The sequence goes on from DASXOZ010000008.1 coordinate 18,460, forward strand.
CCTTGCTGAACGCGATGCGCAGCTTGCGCAGCGGTTCGTCGATCGCATCGCTGTAGGACACCCCGGGAGGCGGCAGCGAATTGGGATCGCTCGGGTGCGGGCCGGCAGTGACGTCGAGCATCAGCGCCGCGTCGCGGATCGAGCGGGTAAGCGGGCCGTAATGCAGGGTGTCGGCCCAGCGCAGCATGTTCATCGCCGAATCGCCGGTCGGCACGCGCCCGAACGACGGCTTCATGCCGAACGCGCCGACATAGCAGGCCGGGATCCGGATCGATCCGCCGCCGTCGGCGGCAGTCGCCATCGGCACCATGCGTGCGGCGATGGCCGCGCCGGAGCCGCCGCTGGACCCGCCGGGCGTGCGCTCGAGGTTCCACGGATTGCGCGTGACGCCGAACGGCAGGTTCTTCGTGTAGGCCGTGCAGCCGAATTCGGACGTGTTGGTCTTGCCGACCACGATGGCGCCCGCGGCGCGAAGCCGGGCAACCTGGACCGAATCCTCGGTCGCGACTCGGCCGACGAAAGCCGCCGAGCCGTGGGAGGTCGGCAGCCCGGCGACGTGCTCCAGGTCCTTGACGCCGAACGGCACTCCGGCCAGCGGCCCCGGCTGCACCCCGGCCAGCAGGCCTTTTTCCTGGATTCGCGCCTCCTCGAGCGCCCGTTGCGCACAGACGTGCGAGAAGGCGCCGATCGAAGGATTGGTCGCTTCGATGCGCGCGAGCGCCGCCGCGACGCTCTCGACGGGCGAGATCTCGCCGTCCTGCACCAGAGCCGAAAGCTCATGCATCGGCAGGTCGATCATGGCCGTCTCGTCCATCGCTGCTCCTTTACTGAGACGTGCTGCAGCACGTGTTGTCCGGACGCATCGCAAGAACCGTCACGACGCATTGCGGGAGATGGCGAGCCTAGCCGCCCGCCGCCGCCTTGCAAGATCCCGCCGACCCTGCCTGAGTCGCCATTCAGGAATGAGAAACGCTCGGTCCGCGGCGTCAACGTGCGAACTGTTCTGTCATTTCCTGTGATTCGACTCACGATGAACGATCTTTTCCCGCGCGAATGCGCGTTCGACGCTTGCGCGCGCGGGTGATGTTTCCTAATTTTTGGGTACGCCCGAAACGGCGAGGGACCGACTACCACCGGGGGGTGATAGCGTGGACGCCAGACAGCCCATTCCTGGGCTCAACAGAAACGAAAGCGACGCGGCCATTGCGGTCGGCGTTTTCCTCATCGGCATGCTGGTGCTGCTGTGCACCGGTCTGCTCAGCCTGCACATGCTGGCCGGCCTGCCGGACGACATGATCTACGGGATCGCGTTCGCGATGATCGTCTTTACGACGGTCTGCATCGGCGCGTTCTGGAAATCGAACATGACGCCGCGGCGCCCAGGGCCCCCACAGCTCGAGTTCCGCAATCCGGCCCGGCGTCGCCGCCGGGCTCCTGCTCGGCCGAAGCAGCTCTGAGCGCAGAAAAACTCAGACCTTGAGATCGATGACGACCGGACAGTGGTCCGAGCCGTGCACTTCGTCCCAGATCGCGGCGCCCTCGACCAGCGGCAGGAACTCGCGATTGACGAAGTGGTAGTCGATCCTCCAGCCGATATTGCGTTCGCGCGCACCGGCGCGGTAGGTCCACCACGTGTAGTCGCGCTCCTCCGCCTGGCGTCCTTCGTACAGGCGGCCCGGCGTGAAATGCCGGAAGGTATCGACCCATCCCTTGCGCAGGTATTCGCCTAGCGCGGCACGTTCTTCGGGCAGGAAACCGGTGGTGTCGCGGTTCTCCTTCGGCCTGGCCAGGTCGATCTCTTCATAGGCGGTGTTGAAGTCGCCGCAGATGACGAGGCTCTTGCCTTCGGCCCTCTCCTCTTCGATCGTCTCGAGCACCGATTCGTAGAACTCGAGCTTGAACGCGAGGCGCACGGGGTCGGGCCCGTTCGGCGTCTGGCGCCCGTTCGGGAAGTAGATGTTGTAGAGCGTGAACGCTCCGTGTTCGGTGACGAGCACTCGTCCTTCGTCGCGCTCGAACGGCAGGCCCGTCGTCACGAACAGCGCTTCCTTGCGCACCAGCGTGGCTACGCCGCTGTAGCCGGGACGGGTGGCCGGATGCCAGTAGGAGCAGTAGCCGAGCTGCTCGAGCCGCGCGAGGTCGCCCTCTGTGATCTGGCCGGGGTTGGCCTTGACCTCCTGGAGACAGACGATGTCGGGTTTTTCCCGGTCCAGGAACTCGAAAAACCCCTTCTTGACGACGGCTCGGATGCCGTTGACGTTCCACGAAACGATGCGTGTCAAAGCTTGAGCCTCTCTGCCTGGGCCGGCTGCGACGCGATCCGCAGCCCGAAGGACGTTTTTTCCGCCCGCGCCCCAGCGAGTCAAGATCACCCGTTGCAGCGCGGCGGCCGCGTTCGGGCGCATTGACTCGCGGCGCCGGCGAAGCCTAGATTCCCGCTTCCGGCTCTCCGGGTCATCCGCGGCGCGCAACTGCGCGCTGATGGGACGGCGCGCTACGGCGCGCCGATGGCGCGGCGCGCAAATGTGCGCCGATGGGCGAGAAGCTCGGACTGCGAGGACTCATGAAAACGACCGGATCCGCCCTTCCCCCGATGTCCGACAGTTTCCCGAGCTCGACGCGAGTCGTGCACAGCACCGAGATGCCCGTTCCCGCGCGTGAAATCCGGCTGTCCGCGGGCGAGGCTCCTCTTCGGGTCTACGACACGTCGGGCCCGGCGCCCTGCGAGGGAGGCGGGCTTCCGCTGCTGCGAAAGCCGTGGACCGAGCGCCGGCGCGGCCTCGGTGCGAAGAACTTCTCGCAGATGCACTGGGCGAGAAAGGGCATCGTGACCGAGGAGATGATGTTCTGCGCGATCCGCGAGAACGTCTCGCCGGAGCTGGTGCGCAGCGAGATCGCCGCGGGCCGCGCAATCCTGCCGGCCAACGTCAACCATCCCGAGCTGGAGCCGATGGTGATCGGGCGGCGCTTCCTCGTGAAGATCAACGCGAACATCGGCAATTCGGCGGTGCGCTCGTCGATCGAGGACGAGGTCGACAAGCTGCGCTGGGCGACGCGCTGGGGCGCCGACACCGTGATGGACCTTTCGACCGGCGAGGACATCCACGCCACGCGCGAAGCGATCATCCGCCACTCGCCGGTGCCGATCGGCACCGTGCCGATCTACCAGGCCCTCGAAAAAGTCGCGCGCGTCGAGGACCTTACGTTCGAGCTCTTCATGGAGACGCTCGAGGAGCAGGCCGAGCAGGGCGTCGACTACTTCACGATCCACGCCGGCGTGCGCCTTGCCTACGTGCCGCTGACTGCGCGGCGCGTGACCGGCATCGTCTCGCGCGGCGGCTCGATCATGGCGCAGTGGTGCCTGGCCCATCACCGCGAGAGTTTCCTCTACGAGCGCTTCGACGAGATCTGCGAGCTGATGAAGAAGTACGACGTCAGCTTCTCGCTCGGCGACGGTCTCCGGCCCGGCTCCACTGCCGACGCGAACGACGCCGCGCAGTTCGCCGAGCTCGACACTCTCGGCGAGCTGACGCTGAAAGCGTGGGAACACGACGTGCAGGTGATGATCGAAGGGCCGGGGCACATCCCGATGCACCTGATCCAGGAAAACATGGATCGCCAGCTTGCGGTCTGCCACGAAGCGCCGTTCTACACGCTCGGACCACTGACCACCGACATCGCGCCGGGCTACGACCACCTTACTTCGGCGATCGGCGCCGCGATGATCGGCTCGATGGGCACGGCGCTGCTCTGCTACGTGACGCCGAAGGAACACCTTGGACTGCCCGACCGCGACGACGTCAAGCAGGGCGTGATCGCGTACAAGATTGCCGCGCATGCCGCCGACCTTGCCAAGGGGCACCCCGGCGCCCGTGACCGCGACGATGCGCTGTCGAAGGCGCGCTTCGAGTTCCGCTGGCAGGACCAGTTCAACTTGTCGCTGGATCCGGAGACCGCACGCGAGTTCCACGACGAGACGCTTCCGTCGGACAACGCCAAGCACGCGCACTTCTGCTCGATGTGCGGACCGAAGTTCTGCTCGATGCGCATCACCGAACAGGTGCGCGAATACGCGCGTGACCACGGCATCGACGAAGCGCGGGCGCTGGCGGAGGGAATGCAGGACAAGGCGCGCGAGTACCGCGACATCGGCTCGCCTGCGCCGGACCGCGTCAGCGTTCAGTAGCCGGCGCTATGGGGTCAGGCACCAGGCGCCGGGATGTTCGTGCCGATTCGGCGCGAGATGCCAGCGCCTGGTGCCTGACTCCACGATTCAGCGCGACATGCCAGCGCCTGGTGCCTGACCCCATCGTCCACATAGAAAGGGCTCCAGCGCTTCGAGCACCGCCTCGGGCCTCTCCTCGTGAGGCATCAGCGATGCGTGCTTGACGCGCACCAGGCGCGCGCGTCCTTCGAACTGCGGCAGCATGCGCTCGGCATCGGATACCGGGAACGTCCTGTCGTCCTCGCCCCAGAGAAGAAGCGTCGGTCCGGCGAGCTCGCGGTGGCGCTGGCGCAGGCCGTCGACGACGTTCCACTCGATCCCCGTCAGGTAGCCGAGCATGCCGCGAAGCCGGCGCGAAGACGCGAGCACCGGGTCCACGTAGGGCGCGAGCCGCGACGGATCGTCGAACAGGCTCTTGTCCGAATAGAACTCGCCAAAACCCATTCCCGACCTCAGGTACCACTGCATCGAAAGCAGCGGACGGAACGACAGTGCGCTGCCCGGAAGCCGGGCAGCGATGCAGTACAGCGGAATCCACGGTGGCCGGTGCCCCGGGATCTCGGTGTTGATCAATGCCTGCCGCGCGATGCGCCCCGGCTCCGACAGCGCGACCAGCCGCGCGACGGTGGCGCCGGTGTCATGCGCAACGAGGCTGCACCTGTCGAGGTTGAGTCTCGCGAGCAGCAGCGCGACGCGACGAGCCTGCGCCGTGAAGCGGAAATCCGTGTCGCGATTCCACTCGCTGTCGCCGAGACCTGCCAGGTCGACGGTGATGCACGTGAAACGCGACGCGAGCGCGTCGATGAGATAGCGCCACGTGCAGCCGTGCGTCGGGAAACCGTGGACGAAGACGACCGGCGGCCCGCTTCCGAAACGGCGCACGGCCAGCGTCGCATCTTCCACGGCGTGCCTCTCGACGGCGGCAGCGGCATACATCGATGCGGCGTCGCCGCTGCGGGTCGGCGCAACTGCCGCCGCGCGCGCCGCGTTCACGCCGCTGCCCTGGTCTCCCTGGCCGCTTCGAGCACCAGTGAGAGCGCCGTCGCATCCAGGCCCGTTTGCGTGCAGAAAGCGGCCAGGTCGAAGAAGAACCTCTCGCGCGCCAGCGTCGGGCCTGCCAGCTCGAATATGCAGAAAATCGGCAGATCTGCGCTGCGGCCGGTGGCGCCCTGCCCGAGGAAACCGCCGCGCAACGTCAGCTTCGCCCGTCCCCAGCAGGCAACCTTTCCGCTGTCGCACGCGAAGCCTTCGAGGTGGACGCGGTAGTCCGGAAACGCTGCAAAGAACGTCTCGAGCTGGGCTCGCGTGTCGCTGCGGTCACTGGAGCGCACGCCGAATGCGACGGTCTCGATCGAGAAGCCGTCGTCGCAGACTAGCAGCACAGCTTCCACGTCCTGCTCGCTCTTGGCGCCGCCGTAGCAGCGCACCAGCGAGCGTCCCGTCGCCGCCTCGAGATCCGCAGTGTCGCGCGAATCCGGCGGCGGCTCGAACGCGGAGCCTGCAGCGCGCAGCGCGCTGTCATGCTCGTCGAGGTACGCAGCAACGTGCGCCGCCGTACCGTCGGCAACGTGCTCGACGAGCGCCTCGATCCTGCCGTCCCGGAAGCGCACGAGGTGATCGCCGTCGATGCGAAGCGCAGGAAGACCCGCGCGCCGCAGTTCGAGCGAGAAGCGCATCCAGATGCCATCGGGGCGCGTCACCGGTCCCTCGACGATCTCGGGGATGCGCGCGTCGAAGCGCCGGTCCACGGCATCGACTCCCGCGCGAAGACCGGCGATCACTTCGGCGCGACCGCGACCGCCGGTTCCGAGCGGCAGGGCGCCGCCGTGGATCACGTGCGTTGCTTCGTCGTGAAACCAGGCTTCGACGCCGGACCACTGGTCGGCGACGAAAGCCATCTCGAAATCGCTCATGTAACGGAAGAACAACTCGAGCTGGGTGGGCGAGGACGTCGGCATCGTCGTTTCTGCTCCTGAAGGATCGGTTCGAACCCGGCGGGGCGGCCTGATTCCGACGCGCAGGATCGCCCGGCAGCGGCTCCCCTGCCAGATCCACATTTCGGCGATTTCATGGTACCGCTTGCCCCCATGTTGTGGGTCAAGCTCGACGGGGAAGGCCCTCTTCACCGCCAGCTTTATCGGTCACTGCGAGCAGCGATCCTGGACGGGAGGCTGGGACCGGGCCACCGCCTGCCGTCGACGCGCTCGCTGGCCAAGGAGCTCGGGCTCTCGCGCAACACCGTGCTGCAGGCCATCGACCAGCTGATCGCCGAAGGCTACGCGTCCGGTCGCGTCGGCTCGGGAACGTACGTCGCGGCGGTTGCTCCCGCCCTCACCCTTGCCCTTTCCGCCCTCGGCCGTTCCGTGCCGGCGACCACGTCCGAAAAAAGAACCGGCGGCGCTCCTCGCCTGTCGGCCGCAGGAGAGCGGCTGGTCGCATTGACGTCCCACGTGCGAATGACGTGGAGCCCGTGGCCGGAGCTTCTTCCGTACGATTTCCGCTACGGCGAACCGTCGCTGCGAGACCTGCCGATGGATACCTGGTCGCGGCTTCTCGCGCGGCGCGCGCGGCGGCTTTCTGCCAGGAGACTGGCCTACCAGCCGCCGGGTGGCGCCATCGAGCTTCGCGAAGCACTGGCCGGCTACCTCGCGCGCGCGCGCGGCGTCGTCTCGTCGCCGGACAACATCGTCATCGTGCACGGCTCGCAGCAGGCGATCGATCTTGCGGCGAGGCTTCTCGTCGATCCCGGCGACAACGTCGTTCTCGAAGAGCCGCACTACACGGGATTCTCGCTTTGCCTGGCCGCTGCCGGTGCGAGCCTGGTGCACATCCCGGTCGACGAGCACGGTCTTCGCACCGACGACCTCGAGAAGGTGGAGAAGGCACGCCTGGCGTGCGTCACTCCGTCCCACCAGTATCCGATGGGCTCGGTGCTCGCGCTGCCGCGGCGCCTGGCGCTGGTGGACTGGGCGCGGCGGCGCGATGCGTGGATCTTCGAAGACGATTACGACGGCGAGTTCCGCTACGACGGCAAACCGATCGAATGCCTGCAGGCCCTCGACCCCGATGGCCGCGTGATCTACGCGGGAACGGCATCCAAGCTGCTGTTCCCGTCACTCCGGATCGGCTGGCTCGTCGCGCCGGCATCCCTTGTGACGCACTTCGTTTCGGCCAAGGCGCTGGTCGATACCGGCACACCGACCATCGAGCAGCTCGCACTCGCCGATTTCATCACCGAAGGACACCTGGAGCGCCACGCCAGGCGCGCGCGTCTTCGCATGGCGACGCGGCGCGACGCGCTTCTCGAGGCGGCCGACGCCGAGCTGGCAGGCCGCGTGCGCGTGCTCGGCGCCGGGGCCGGCCTTCACGTGCTCCTGCAGATTCCGGACGTCGACGCGCGCGACGTGCCGCGCCTGAGGCAGCTTGCGCGCGACCTCGGTGTGGGCGTGTATCCCGCCGCGATGTTCTACGCGCACCCTCCGGCCCATGCCGAGCTGCTGCTCGGCTACGCGGCACTCGGCGAGGATACGATCCGCGAAGGAATCCGCCGCCTGCGTCTCGCCTTGGACGCGCTTCAGGCATAGGCGCCGCCACCGCTCGCCGGATTTGCTTCGCTGGCGGCGCGCGTTATGCAGCCGCATGCCCAGCGTCACCGCGATCTACCACCGTGCCAAGCAGACCAACATCTACCCGCTTGCCGACGACCGCTTCCTGATCGAAGCGCTGCTGCGCGACGAGGTGCACGACGTCGTCGTCGAAGTCGAGGTGATGCACCCCTCGCTCGAGATCGTCGCCGCGCGAAGCCAGATCCGCAACGGTCCGTTCACGAACGTCTGCAACATGACGCACGTCAACATGGAACGGCTCGTCGGCATGAAGGTCGGCCGCGGCTTCACCACCTCGGCCCGCGCCGCAGTCGGCGGCACCGGCGGGTGCCATCGCATCTCGGAGCTGGTCGTCGAAATTGCGCAGGCCGCCTACCAGCTCCATTTCGTCCGCTACTTCCAGAGCGTTCCGAAGGAGATCCGCGAAAAGGCCGACGTGCCGATCGACCGCTGGCGCTCGGTCAACGCGTCGATTCCGGGCATGCGCAACACCTGTTTCACCTACAGCGACGAGCGCGAGCAGACGATCGCCGACAAGGCCGAGCCGCTGCGGCTGCTCGACCAGCAGATGCCGGAGCGCACCTTGGGGACAGGCACCAGCCCCTTCAACTCGGTGCCGACCGGGGACAGGCACCAGCCCCTCGACCGGGCGCCAATGAAGAGTTGATGCGGCTGGTGCCTGTCCCCCCTCGACCTGGCGCCGACGAAGAGTTGAAAGCGGCTGGTGCCTGTCCCCATCAACGCCCCATCACCGCGCACGCGTTGCCATCAGCCGTGCGCGCGTAGCCTCGTACACGCCAAAGTCGCCCTGCGAGAACAGCACCATTCTCACGAGGTCGAAATCCGACGGCCTTTCGTCGAGCACCGCCAGGATCGTCGTCAGCGCGACTTCGGCGGCCTCGGCAATCGGGTAACGGTAGGCGCCCGTGCTGAGCGACGGAAAGGCGACGGAGCGGCATCCGATCGACGCGGCGACGGCCAAGCTCGTGGCATAAGCGGACGCGAGCAGCCCGGCTTCACCGCGATGTCCCCCACTCCAGACCGGACCGACGGCGTGGACGACGGCGCGCGCCGCAAGGCGGCCTGCCGTCGTCGCGACCGCGCCGCCGGTGGGGCAGCCGCCCTGCTCGGCGCGAATGCGGTCGCACTCGGCCATGATCTGCGGCCCGCCGCCGCGGTGAATCGCACCGTCGACGCCCCCGCCGCCCGCCAGTCGCGAATTTGCGGCATTGACGATCGCGTCCACCTGCTGGTGGGTGATGTCGCCGACGACCAGCGAGAGCTTGGCCATGGCGCGACTGTTAGCCCGCGCCCGCGGACAACGCACGGCCCGCGATGACCGGCGCCGGCACGATCAGGTGGATCAGGTAGCCGACAAGCCCGGTAGCAGCGAAGCGAGCGACGGCGGAATGGCAAAGCGGAACACCCGACCGAGCACGCTGCCGTACTGCTCTGCCAGGCTCCCGGTGTTGTATGGGATCCCGTACTGTTCGCAGAGATCGCGCACGCGTTCGGCGATGCGCGGATAGCGCCATGCCGGCAGGTCCGGGAACAGGTGATGCTCGATCTGGTGCGACAGGTGCCCCGTCATCACGTGGAACCAGGATGAGCCTTCGATGTTCGCCGAACCGAGAAGCTGGCGCCAGTACCAGTGCCCACGGCTCTCGCCCTCGATTTCGTCGCGCGTGAACACCTGCGTGCCTTCAGGGAAATGCCCGCAGAAGATGATGACGTTGGTCCACACGTTGCGGATGCCGTTGGCCATCAGGTTCGCCAGCAGCACGCGCGGCGCGTTCCAGGGCGTCAGCAGCGGGAACAGCACGTAGTCCTTCGCGAGCTGGCGGCCGGCCTTGCGCAGGAACTGGCGCCATTTCCGGGGAAATTCCGCCCGACGCTCCTCGGCCTCCTTGCTGTCCGTGCGTCCGAACATCACGCGCACCGGGTCCATGTCGTGCAGGCCGACTCCCCACTGGAACAGCAGCGCGAGCGCGACGTTGTTGATCGGCTGGAACAGGTGCTTGGTGGTCCAGTGCTGCTCGCTGCTGACGCGGATGAGCCCGTAGCCGACGTCGCGATCGAGGCCGAGCACGTTCGTGAACGTGTGGTGCTCGTAGTTGTGGTAGTGGCGCCACTGCGAGGAATCGCAGACGTTGTCCCACTCGTAAGTGCGCGAGTCGAGGGTGGAATCGTTCATCCAGTCGTACTGGCCGTGCATGACGTTGTGGCCGATCTCCATGTTCTCGAGGATCTTGGCCAGCGACAGCGCCGCGACGCCGACCACGAAGCTGGCCGGGTCGATGCCGAGCCCGATCATCGCGCGGCCGGCGATCGCGCTCGCGCGGGCCAGACGCACGATGCGCCGGATGTGCGCGGCGTCGCTCTCGCCGAGATCGTCGAGCACTTCGTTTCGCAGCGCATCGAGCTCCGCACCGATCGCATCGAGCTCTTCGTTTGTCGGCTTCCTCGATTCCATTGCATTCTCCTGTGGCGCGGCCGTCGATCTCGCGAGCGAAGGCTTCATAGTTCGAGCACGACCGGCGTCACCGCGGTCGAGATGCAGAGCTGGATGGTGCCGGCGCCGTCATCGCTCGTGCGCCCGTCGCGGACATCGCTCGTGCGCCCGGAAATCTTCGCGCACTTGCAGGTGTGGCAGACGCCCATGCGGCAGCCGTAAACCGGAGCGAGCCCGGCTCTTTCGGCCGCCGCCAGCAGTGTTTCGCCCGGCTTGGCCTCGAAGCGGATGCCGGATCGGCTGGCTTCGACCGGCACGGCTTCTGCCGTGACCGGCGCCCAGGACGCGAGGGAGAAGCGCTCGAAGCGAAGATTCGACGCCAGGCCCGCCTCGTTCCACGCGCCGCGCACCGTTTGCTGGAAACCGTCCGGGCCGCAGACGTAGACGAGGGCATCGGCCCAGTCGCGCGCAAGGGGCGCAAGGTGCGGCTGGTCGATGCGGCCGTGGGTTGCGGTTTCGTGCAGCGTCATCTCGAGCCACGGGCTTCGCGCGGCCAGGGCTTCGAGCTCCTTGCCAAAGATCGCGTCGGCTGCGGTGGCCGTCGAGTAGAGCAGGCGAACGCGGGGCTGCACGGCACCCGGCCGGTCCAGCTCCCGCAGCATCGCCATGACAGGAGTGATGCCGCTTCCTGCGGCAAGAAATACCAGGTGCGACGGCAGTGCGCGCGGGAGCACGAACTCTCCGCCGGGCGCCGCCAGCGTCACCACGTCGCCGGCGCGCGCGACATCGTTCCACCACGTCGAGACTTTTCCGCCCGCGTGACGCTTGACGGTGATCGCGAGGAGCCCGTCGCGGCGCCGCGGCGACGACAGGCTGAAGGTGCGCATGAGGCGCCGCCCGCCGATCTCCACCTCGACCGTGACGTGCTGCCCGGCGCGATGCCCCGGCCACAGCGCGTTCGGCTTCAGCACCAGGGTGCGCGCATCCCGGCTTTCGCGGACGGCGGCAACGACGCGGGCGCGGATCCTCGACAGCGACAGGGTCGTGCCGGTCATCGCGAGCAGGTCGTCGATCGCAGCGGAATCGTTCAGCGGGCGCAGCCACGGGCTGCGAAGAAGCGCGAGGACCGGTGCAGTGGTTTCGGCGAGAACAGTGCTCATGGAACTCCCTCGGGAAGATCTGGTGAACACTTGTGTACCGAAAATCCGGTTCTGTCAACAGTTGTGCACCGAAATCGCCGGCCACCTCTGGCAAATGCTCGTATTTCCTGATTTTCATGCGTCTGGATATGGCTACAGGCGTTCATCGAAAGAGCAGGGTGATGCCCCCGGCCGGCAAATCCGGGGCGGCCCCGCGGCGCAACGAGGCCGACGTCGCAGCCCCGCCCCATCCGGGGCCGTCGCGCACGGCGGAGCCCGCGGGCTCCCGTGCGGCCCAGAAGAAACGCACGCGCACCGCGCTGATGGACGCGACGCTGCGCCTGATGAGCAGCGGCCGCAGCCTGACGAGCCTCAGTCTGCGCGAGATCACGCGCGAGGCCGGCGTCGTGCCAACGTCGTTCTATCGCCACTTCCAGGACCTCGACGAACTGGGGCTCGCGCTCGTCGAAGAGACGGGGCTGTCGCTTCGCCGCATGCTGCGTGAAGCGCGCCGCGCCGGAGTGCCGCCGATCCGCATCATCGAGCACTCGGTACGCATCTACCGCCAGTTCGTGCGCGAGCACCGCCTGCACGTGATGTTCATGGCGAGCGAGCGCTGGGGCGGCTCGCCGCTGATCCGCCGCTCGATCCGCTACGAGACCCAGCATTTCGCGACCGAGATGGCGCAGGACCTTCGCGAACTGAGCCTGCTGCCGGGGCTTTCGATGCCGACGCTGCAGACCGTGTGCGGGCTGGTCGTCAACACGATGCTCAACGCCGCGAGCGATTTCATGGACCTGCCCGCCGACCAGCCCCAGCTCGAAGACGAGCTGGCACAGAACTTCGTGCGCCAGCTTCGCGTGATCTTCGTCGGTGCCACGCACTGGAGAGACCGCGTCGGGGCCGCGACGAGATGAGCGGCGCCAGGCCGCCGGTCGAGATCCTGCTCGGCTCCGCCCCCGGGGCCGTTCGCGGGATCGAGGGCGATTTCGCGCTGATGGACGCCGGTACTCCGGCTGCGCGCACGCGCGTGTGGACCTGCACCGAGACGGCCGTGGTTCTCGGCGTCAGTCGCGATGCGGACACGGAGATCGACCTCGACGTCTGCCAGCGCAGCTCGGCAGCGGTGCTTCGCCGCGCCAGCGGAGGTGGAACGGTCGTGATCGGGTCGGGCACGGTGCAGTACGCCTTGGTCGTGCCCCATGCGTCCGGCGAGCCGCCGCCTTCGCTCGAGCAGGTCAAGCAGCGCTGCAACGGCTTCGTGCGCGCCGCGCTGGCTGCGTGCGGGCTTCACGCGGAAATCGACTCGGACCCTTCGGGAGACCTGCGCATCGGCGACCGCAAGGTCGGCGGTCTGGCGCTGAGACGCCAGCGGACCGCGACGATGCTGCACGGAACCCTGCTGGTGGAAGCGGATCTCGATCTCGTCGCGACGCTGCTGCATCATCCCGGCCGTGAGCCGGCGTGGCGGCGCGGCAGGACCCATCTCGATTTCCTCGCCAATACCGGCGCCCTCGATCATGACGCCTTCGCGCGTTCGCTCGCCGCAGCGGCTTGGCAACGCTGATGGCCCTCCTTCGCCAGCTCGCCCTGGCCACAGGTCTCGTGCTCGCCGCCCATGTCGCGGCGGCCGAGCCTCTCGACTGCGGTCAGCCGTTCTCCGGCGGTGCCCATCCCGTCACCAGCGACTCTCTGTACATCCTGAAGTCGGGCGTCGGCCTCCTCGAGTGCGAGCTCTGCGCCTGCGACATCAACGGCAGCGGCACCATCACGGCCAGCGACGCGCTCGGAGATCTTCGCCTGGTCGTCGGCCTCGACGTCGCGCTCGACTGCCCCGCCTGCGCGACGACCACGACGACGACAACCACCTCGACGACGACCACGACTGTGCCGGCCTGTCCCGCTGTGACCGGACTCGAAAAGCTGGTCTTCAACGAGACGTTCACGTGCAACGAGCGCGACTTCGGCGGGCAGGCCTTCTGCGCCGACCTCGACTCGACCGACTCCTTCCAGTTCACGTACAAGGGCTCGGGGCACTACGAGGCGCGAGACGTGCCGGACACCGGCTTCGTCTACACCGGCACGCTGGCGTGCAGGACATTCAGCTGGCATGCCACCAGTCCGGACGGCTACAGCGAATCGGGATCGTGGAAATTCGCCGCCGACCTCCATTCGTTCTTTGGCTCTTCATTCTATGTCGCGAACGACAACAGCTACTCGGGCGCCTGCAACGAGACCGGGGTGAAGTCGCCCACCCTTGCGCCGCACCCTCTGACGGTGCCGCCGTGTCCTTGAGGACTGCCCGGCATCGCCAAGGAAACATCGGATCCGGTACGTCGCGAGCAGATCGCCGCCATGCTATCGAGGATTGGCCATGTCGAAGAAGGAGTCGATCGAGCTTTCGCACCCTTGCGCGCACGTGACGCGCGACACTCCCCGCCAGGCCCAGCGTCCGCCTCGCGGTTGTCTCGACGACGAATTCCTCTTCGAAGGATGAAGGCCGTGGACAAAGACTGGCCGGAGCTCCCGTACGCTGCGTGGAAAGACACGTACGCGACCCTGCACCTGTGGACGCAGATCGTCGGCAAGGTCCGCCTCGCGCACAACCCGTGGCTGAACCACTCGTGGCAGGTCACGCTCTATGTCACGCCGCACGGCTTGACGACGGCAGCGATCCCGCGCGGCGAGCGCGCCTTCGAGCTCGCGTTCGACTTCATGGATCACCTGCTGCTGATCCACACGAGTGATCGGCCGACGCGCCGCATCCGGCTCGAGCCCAAATCGGTCGCCGACTTCTACGGCGAGCTGATGGCGACGCTGCGCGAGCTCGACCTCGCAGTGGAGCTCAACACGATGCCGTGCGAGATCGCGCAGCCGACGCCCTTCGAGCTCGACCGCGCGCATGCCTCGTACGACAGCGAATACGCACAGCGCTTCGGCCGCGTCATCTGGCAATCGCACCGCGTGCTCGAACGCTTTCGCAGCGGGTTCATCGGCAAGGCGAGCCCGGTGCACTTCTTCTGGGGCAGCTTCGATCTGGCGGTTACGCGCTTCTCGGGCCGGCGCGCGCCGCTCCATCCCGGAGGCGTCCCGCATCTGCCCCGGCGCGTCGCGCAGGAAGCGTATTCGCACGAAGTGAGCAGCGCCGGCTTCTGGCCCGGCAACGCCGACATCGACGCGTCGTTCTACGCGTACGCCTATCCCGAGCCGGAAGGTTTCCGCAGTGCGCGCGTCGCGCCGAAGGCCGCGCGCTTCGAGCCCACGCTCGGCGAGTTCGTCCTGCCTTACGCCAGCGTGCGCGAAGCTCGCGATCCGGATGCCGCCCTGCTCGAGTTCCTGCAGGCCACCTACGCCGCTGCCGCGGATCGCGCGCGCTGGGATCGCGCCGCGCTCGAATGCGACATCGGCCAGCCGGGAATCCCGCGCACGCTGTAGCGTCCGGCCGCCCTCGCGCGTGCTACAATCGGGCAAGACATGACGCCCTTCGCCGATCTCCTGCGATACCTCGCTACCGCCGCCCTCGGCATCTTCCTCGGCTCGCAGCTTACCGAAGGCATGGTGCTGCTGCCCTGGTGGCGCGCGCTTGCGCCCGAGCAGTTCCTGCTCTGGTACGCCGACAACGGCCAGCGCCTGCTCGGTTACTTCGGACCGCTGACGACGGCGACAACGCTGCTCGCGGTCGCAGCGGCGTCCGCGACCGGGTGGGCGGGCGGCGCCGGCCTCGCGGGCGAGTCGCTTGCGGCGATCCTGATGATCGTCGTCGTCGCGAGCTTCTTTCTTTACTTCGAACGCACCAACCGCGGCTTCGCGACCGGGACGATCGCGCCGGGCGCAGTCGCCGCGGAACTCGAGCGCTGGAGTACGTGGCACTGGGCGCGCACCGCGCTCGCGGGATTTGCCTTCGCCGCGTCGCTGGTCTCGGCGTGAACGACGGCGCGGGCAGCGGCGCCGACTCACCGCCGATCCAGCCTTCGTGCACCTGCCCGCGTGTCAGCCGCGGATTTCGGCGAGCGAGGCCTGCGCTTGCTCCCACCGCAGCATCAGCTCTTCGAGCTTCTTCTGGTCCTCGGTGTAGGCCGACAGCAGCGATCCGTAGCGCTGCTGGTCCGCGTAGATCTCCGGCTGCGACAGCTCGTTGCTGCGACCCGCCTGCAGCGTCTCGATTTCGGCGATGCGCGCCTCGTACTCCTGCACGCGTTTTTCGAGATCGCGAAGTGTTCGCTGCGCCTCGCGGTCCTTCGCACGCTCGCGCGCCTTCTCGTCCTTCGCGCCGCGCGGATCGACAGGCGCAGCTGCTGGCGGCATCGCGGAAGGCGCCTCGAGTTTCCGCAGCTGGGTATCGGCATTCGCCGCTTGCCTGTCGCCCTTCGCTCCCGTCTTGACCGCTGTCGCTGCCGCTTTACCCGCGTTCGCCGCCGCCTTGCCGGCTTTCGCTTCTGCCTTCTCCGCTTTGGCCTCCGCCCGCGCCGTCTTCTCGGCGCCCGATCTCTGCTGGGCCAGGTGGTAGAGGAACTCGTCCATCGTGCCGGGGAATTCCTCGACCACGTGCTCGTGGACGTACCAGACGCGGGTCGCGAGATGACGTACGAAGCTGCGGTTGTGGCTGACGAAGATCAGCGTCCCGTCGTAGGTCGCCAGCGCCTCGGCCAGCGCTTCGGAAGATTCGAGATCCAGGTGGTTGGTGGGCTCGTCCATCAGCAGCAGGTTGCCGGGATCGACCATCAGGCGTGCCAGCGCGACTCGCGCCTTCTCGCCGCCGGACAGCACCGCGATCTTCTTGTCGACGTCGTCGTCGGAGAACAGGAAGGTCCCGAGCACGTTGCGCACCTGCGTGAGGTCGTCGTAGGCGCTGTTCTGCCACACTTCGTCGAAGACCGAGTTTCGCAGGTCGAGCCGTTCCGTCACGTGCTGGGCGTAGTAGCCGACCTTGACGTTGTGGCCGAGGCGGAAACCGCCCGCGGCCGGCGCGATCTCGCCAGCCAGGATGCGCAGCAGCGTCGTCTTGCCGGCGCCGTTGGGCCCGATGATCGCGACCTTGTCGCCGCGGCGCACGATGCCTTCTGCATGCTCGAACACGTCGATCTCGCCGTAGCGGTGCCCGAGGTCGCCCAGGATCACGGTATCGACGCCGGCTCGCTGGCACGGCGGAAAACGGAAACGCAGCGTACGCTCGCTGCCGAGCAGGTTCACGTCCTCGAGTTTCCCGAGCATCTTGACGCGGCTCTGCACCGCGGCCGCCTTGTTCGCCTGCGCGCGAAATCGCGCGATGAAGCGCTCCGTCTGGTCGCGCAGCCTCTGCTGGTTGACCGCGCGGCGCTCGAGGATCTCGGCCTCCTCCGCCCTTTGCCGCTTGTAGTCCTCGTAGTTGCCCGAGTACTGGCGCACGCCTTCGGGCTCGTAGGAGACGATTCGCGTGACCTGCTCGTTCAGGAAGTCCCGGTCGTGGCAGATCAGGATCATCGCGTTTCGGTAGCGACGCAGGAAATCGGCGAGCCAGCCCACCGTCGTCACATCGAGGTGGTTGGTCGGCTCGTCCATCAGCAGAAGGTCGGGCTTCTGGAACAAGAGCGACGCCATCACGGCGCGCATCTTCCAGCCTCCGCTGAATTCGCCGAGATCGCGGGTTGCGTCGCCGCTGCGAAAGCCGAGGCCGTCCAGGATGCGGTGCGCCTCGTGCGGCGAGTAGTTCGAGTCGAAGTGCGCGACGTCGTCGTGCAGGGTGGCCAGCTTCTCGGCCAGCTCCATCTGCTCGGCCTCCGTCGTCGCTTCGGCCAGCTCGTGCTCGACCAACTCCAGCGTCGACTCGAGGGCGGCGCGGCCGGGAACGCTGGAGAGCACGGAATCGACGAGGCTGCGGCCGCCGGCCACCTCCAGCTCCTGCGGCAGGTAGCCGATGCGGATCGCACCGGCGCGGCGCACGGCGCCGCGGTCCATTTCCTGCTGGCCGACGAGCACGCGAAGCAGCGACGATTTACCCGAGCCGTTGCGCCCGACGAGGCCGATGCGGTCCTCTTCGCCGATCCTCAGGTTGAGGCCGGAAAAGATCGAGCGCCCGCCGAAGGCAAGCTCACAGTCTTCCATCACGACGAGCGACATCGAAACCGTCGTTTGTACGGAGCACGCGGCACCCGGGCAAACGCCGCGAACGTCGCGCTGTCATTGCGGCCGTGGCCGCGCCGGCGGCAGCATGCTCCGGTGCATCGCGCGCCTCGCGTGGCGCGGCGTGCTATCGTGCCCCGTCGTGCCCGGCGCCGTCGCCCCTGCCGGTGAGAAGCCGGCCCGCAAAAAGCGCATGGCGCTCGTGCTGTCGGGGGGCGGCTCCCGCGGCGCGTACGAGGCCGGCGTCGTCTCGTGGCTCTTCGAAAACATCTATCCGAAGCTCGGACGCGACTTCGAATTCGACATCGTCAGCGGCACGTCGGTCGGCGCCATCCATGCAGCGTACGTTGCGGCGTCGTCGGGGCTCGATCCGCGCGAGCGCGCGAACGCGATCGTCGAAACCTGGCGCAACATGCGCTTCGACACGGTGCTGCGGCTGTCGTGGCGGGACATGTTCGGGATCCCGCTGCGCAGCGCGGGCTTCGGGCGTCCCAAGGCGCGCGGGGGTGCGGACCAGTCGGAGTCGATCGGCGGACTCGTCGACATCGCGCCTCTCGAGCAGCTGGTGCGCGAGCGGATCCCGTGGCACCGGCTTCGCGCCAATCTCGCGGCCGGGCGCCCGTCGGTGCTGTGCACGGCGGTCACCGAGGTCAACACCGGTGTCGTGCGCGTGTTCCTCGACGGGCCTGGTGCCGATACCACGCCGTGGCTCTACGATCCTCACGTCGACGCGGTAAAGACCGAGATGACCGACCTGCACGTGCGGGCTTCGGCAGCCATTCCGTTCCTGTTCCCGTCGGTGCGCATCGGCGGCAGCTACTACGTCGACGGCGGCCTCAGGCTCAACACGCCGCTGTCGCCGGCGGTACGGCTGCAGGCCGAAAAAGTACTCGTCGTCGGGCTCAAAAAGCGCGTGAGCAAGCAGACCCGCGACCCGTACTGCGACGCGGACGCACTGACCCAGCCGGCGTTCCTGCTCGGCAAGCTCCTCGACGTGATCCTTCTCGATCCCATCGAGAACGAGCTGCACCAGCTCGAGATCGTCAACGCGATGCTGGCCGGCGGCAAGGCAACGTTCGGCGACGACTTCATCGAGCGCATCGCACCGACGCTTCGCGCCGTGCGCGGAGTCGGGTACAAGCCCATCGAGTTCTTCATGCAGAGCCCGTCGGAAGACATCGGCCGCATTGCCGCGGACTGCTACCACCGCAGCAACGGCGACCTGCACTCGCGGGGAATGATCGCCGCGATGATCAAGCTGGCCGCGACGATGGGGGTACCGAAGGACGAGGCGGATTTCCTGTCGTACATCTATTTCGACCGGGTGTTCACCGACCGGCTTCTCGAGCTCGGCCGCGACGATGCCAAAGCATCCTCCGATCGCATCCTCGCGCTGCTGCAGGACGACTGACGCGATGCAACTCGGGCTACAGGGCAGGCGCGTGCTCGTGACCGGGAGCTGGCGAGGGACCGGAGCCGCTACCGCGCGTGCGTTCGCCGCCGAAGGCGCCGACGTGTTCGTGCACGGGTTCGACGAAGGCCAGGGGCGCGCCGTCACGGGCGAGATCGTCGCGGCCGGCCGGTTGGCGCGCGACGTGGACGGGGACATCACTACGGCAGCGGGAGCGGCGCGGGTGGCCGACAGCGTGCTCGCGTCGGGGCCTCTCGACGTGCTCGTCAACAACTACGGAATCGCCAGTGGCGGAAGCTGGGATCATTGCGACGTCGACCACTGGCAGCAGATGTACGAGCGCAACGTGCTCTGCGGCGTGCGCATGGCGCGCGCGTTCGTGCCCGCCATGCGGGAGCGCCGCTGGGGCCGCGTGATCTTCGTCGGAACGGTGGGCTCGGTGCGGCCGCGCGCGGTGATGCCCGGCTACTATGCGGCCAAGGCCGCGCTGCCGGCTGTCGTGCTGAGCCTTGCCAAGGAGCTCGCCGGCACGGGGATTACCGTGAACTGCGTGAGCCCCGGCGTGCTGAGGACCGCGGAGGTCGAAGCGCATTTTCGCGCGCGCGCCGCACGCAAGGGCTGGGGCGAGGACTGGAACGAAATCGAACGGCGAGCGGTGGCCGAATCGGTGGGCGCCGGGTCGGCGGCTTCGCGACTCGGGCTGCCGGAGGACGTGGCCTCGGCGGTCGTGTTCCTCGCCAGCGACGCAGCCTCCTACATCAACGCAGTCGACCTTCGTGTCGACGGCGGCGCCGCCGACTGCGTGCGTTGAATGCGGACAGAATGGGGTCAGGCACCAGCGGCTGCGATGCCGAGACGAATTTGTAGCGTCACTCCGGCCGCTGGTGCCTGACCCCACGGCCGCTGGTGCCTGTCCCCAGTCTACGCGACGGCAGGCTCGCAGGCGCTGACGCGCACCGGCACTCCGGTCAGCACGCCGTTGCCGACGAGGCCTTCGACGATGCTCTCATCGGTGAGATCGTTCATCGATGCGCCGGGGTGGGCGGCGGCGTTGCGCGCCCGGATTCCCTTGCGATCGTGACCGAATCCGTGCGGCATGCTGACGACGCCCGGCATCATCTCGTCGGTCACCGCCAGTGGCAGCGACACGCGTCCGACGCGGCTTTCGACCGCCACCAGGCGCCCGTGCTTCAAACCAAGACGCTCGGCATCGACGGGGCTCATCAGCAGCGTGCACCGCTCGGGTCCCTTGATCAGCGTCGGGCAGTTGTGCATCCACGAGTTGTTGGAGCGGAGCTGGCGACGCCCGATCATCAGGAAGCCGTTGCTGGCCGTTCCCGCATCGAACCCGCCGCCTGAAAGCGCCGCATCCAGCCGCGCGATCTCGACGTCGATCTCCGGGTGCGCAAGGTGGATGCGACCGTCGTCGTGGCGCACCGCGCGCTCGATGCCGCCTTCCTTCATCGGGCCGAGGTCGATTCCCGCCGGACTGGCCTTGATGTCCTCGAGCGTCAATCCGTAGGGACCGCTTGCGAGCAGCATCGCGATGAACTGCTCGGGCGGAGTCGAATACAGCGCGTCGGTAGTGTTCTCGATCGGCTTTCCACCGGCGGCGACCGAGTCTTCGCTGCGCAGCCGCGTCAGCTCCGCGCAAAGGCGGCCGCAGATCTCGATCTCGCTCAGGCTTTCGGCGGCGGGCTCGAACACCGGCCCGCAGTACTTGGTCGTGTCGCGCACGGCGAGCTTGTGGAAGACCAGGCTGTAGTGGTCGTTCTCGAGCGCGTGGCGAGGCGGCAGGATGACGTCGGCAAAGCGCGTCGTCTCGTTGAGCGCCGGATCGATGCTGACCATGAACTCGAGGCCGGCGAGCGCGCGCTCCAGGCGCGCACCGTTCGGAGTCGACAGCGCAGGATTTCCGGCAATCGTCAGCAGGCCGTGGATCTGGCCGTCGCCAGGCGTTTCCATCTCTTCGGACATGCAGGCTGCAGGCAGCTCGCCACCGAATTCGGGAAGACCGCGCACGCGCGAGCGCCAGCGCCGGTACGTGCCCTTCGACGAATAGACGGCAGCCGGGCTCGGGAACATCATGCCGCCGGGGCGGTCGAGGTTTGCGGTGACGATGTTGATGATGTCGCCGAGCCAGCTCGCCAGCGTGCCGTACTCCTGGACGCAGATTCCGATGCGCGTGTAGCACGCGGCGCCTTCGGCCGACGAGAATTCGCGCGCCAGGCGCACGAGCGTCTCGGCGTCGATGCCCGTCGCCGCAGCGACGCGCTCGGGAGGGAACTTCTTGGCAATCGCTTCGATCTCCGGAAGGCCGAGCACCCGGCCTTCGGCGGCACCGAGGCGAGCGCGCCCCTCGCGGAAGATCACCGACAGCAGCGCGAGCAGGAACAGCGCGTCCGTGCCGGGCCGCAGGAAGACATGCTCGGTGGCGGCCTCGGCCGTCTCGCTGCGTCGAGGATCGACGACGACGATGCGCCCGCCGCGCTCGCGGATTTCGCGAAGGCGCTTTTTCATTCCGGGCGCCGTCATCAGGCTGCCGTTGGAGACGAGCGGATTGGCACCGAGGATCAGCAGGTAGCGGGTGCGATCGAGATCGGGGATCGGGATCGAGAGCTGGGCGCCGAAGACGAGGTAGGCGGCGAGCATCTGCGGGTACTGGTCGACCGTCGATGCGCTGAAGCGGTTCCTGGTGCCGAGCAGGCGAAGCAGCGGCGGCATCGCCAGCATCGCCGGAAGATTGTGCGCGCTCGGATTGCCGACGTAGGTCCCGAACGAGTCGTTGCCGCTTCGCTTCTGCACACCGTGGATGCCGCGTGCGGCGTGCGCGATCGCCTCGTCCCACGAAGTCTCGCACCAGGCCTCGCCGTCGCGGATCATCGGGCGCCGGATGCGGTCGGCGTCCTCCCACGCATCACGCAGCGCGTTGCCCTTGGGGCACATGTAGCCGCGCGACAGCGGATCGTCCTCGTCGCCGCGGATCGACAGGATGCGTCGTCCCTCGGTTTCGATCAGCAGGCCGCAATGCGCTTCGCAAAGGTTGCAGGTCCGGTGGTGGGTCGGCATCGGCGGATCCTTCCACGGATGGCTCCTCCGTGGAAGGCCCACTGCAGACCACCGTGGCAGGGGCCACCTTGCGCTTGCGCATCTGGTGTCCTTTGGCTTTATTTAGCCACGTGACGAAGGAGACGACCCAGGGCATTTCGGTCGAAGTCGAGTCCTATTTCGTGCCGGAGCAGTCCGACGCCGTGCTCGACCGTTACGTTTTTGCCTACCGGATCCGGATCTCGAACGAATCCGAGGTCACCGTGCAGCTCACGCGCCGTCACTGGTACATCGCCGAGGGCGACGGAACGGTGCGCGAGGTCGAGGGTGAGGGCGTCGTCGGCGAGCAGCCCGTCATGGCGCCCGGGGAGACCCACGAGTACATGAGCGGCGCGATCCTGCAGGGGCCGGTCGGCAGCATGCACGGCACCTACGAGATGCGCCGCGAGGACGGTACTGGCTTCTTTGCCGTCATCCCGAAGTTCACGCTGCAGATGCCCCGCACGCTGCACTGACGGGCACCTGCCGACGCGGGCAGTAGGCCGGCCATCGGCCCTGCGGGCTTTACGCCCGGGCCATCGGTCGGGCGCGCCGCAGGCGCGGGGCATCGGGCGTGCGGGCAATGCGCCCGCACTAGCGCAACGTCACCAGCTCCTCGGCCGTCGTCGGGTGGATGCCGACCGTGGCATCGAAGTCGCGCTTGGTTGCGCCCATCTTCACCGCCACCGCGAAACCCTGGATGATCTCGGGAGCGTCGCGGCCGATCAGGTGGCAGCCGAGCACCCGCTCGTCGTCGCGGCGAACGACGAGCTTGACGGTCGTCTTCGCATCGCGCCCCGTCAGGTTGTGAAGCATCGGCCGGAACTTCGCCTTGAAGACCTGGATCGCCTCGTCGCCGTAGCGCACTCGCGCTTCTTCCTCCGAGAGCCCGACCGTGCCGATCGGCGGATCCGAGAAAACGGCCGACGGAATGTTCTCGTAGGTCATCGGGACGCTGCGGCCGCCGTAAATGCGGTCGGCCCAGAGCCTTCCGGCATGAATGGCGACCGGTGTCAGCGGGCTTCGGCCGGTGACATCGCCGATCGCGAAGATCGTCGCCGCGGCCGTCGAAGCGTCCTCGCCGCAGACGATGTTGCCGAGCTCGTCCAGCGCGACGCCCACCTGTTCCAGGCCGAGCTCCTCGGTGTTCGCACGGCGTCCGGTCGCGTAGAGCATGCAGCGCTCGACGCTCAGCGTGCAGTCTCCGTCCGGCCCGACGAGGTCGAGCACGAAAGTGCCCGACGGCGTTTTGGCGATGCGCCGGACGTGGGTACGAGCGTGCACGAACATGCCCGAGCTTCGCATCGCAGAGTCGAGCTCGCGGCGCAGGTCGCCGTCGAACCCGCGCAGCGGGAGCTCGCCGCGATACACGAGGTGCACCTTGGTGCCGACGGCCTGGAACACGCCGCCGAGCTCACAGGCAATGTAGCCCCCGCCGATCAGCGCGACGTCGCGGGGCTGGTGGTCCAGCTCGAAGAAACCGTCACTCGTGATCACGTGCTCGATGCCGTCGATCGACGGCAGGCTCGGGCGCGATCCGGTCGCAACGAGGATACGCCCGGCAGTGACGGTAACCCCGTCGATCGTCACTTCATTCGGGCCGCTGATGCGCGCATGGCCGCGCAGCAGGTCGACGCCGGCCTGCCGCAGCAGCCGCTCGTGGGTTTCCTCGAGTCCGCGCACGTTGGCATCGCGGGCGGCGACCAGCGCAGCCCAGTCGAGACGGGCATCGCCGCTGCTCCAGCCGTATCCCCGCGAATCTTCGAACGCGTGCGCGAAGTCGGCCGCGTAGACCATGAACTTCTTCGGCACGCAGCCGCGGATCACGCAGGTTCCGCCGACGCGGCCCTGTTCGATGATGGCAACGCGCGCGCCGTAGGACGCGGCGCGCTTGGAGGTGGCCAGGCCGCCGCTGCCGGCGCCGAGCACGACCAGGTCGTAGCGGGCTTCTGTCACCTGGCGGACCTACTCAAAGCCGCAAGGAGGCTCAAGAACGGGAACGGTCCGCCGGGGGCGGGTGAAGGCACAGGCAGGGACCGTAAGCAGCTGCTCACCCGGACGGGTGGCAGCGGAGATCGCGACGGGGCAGGGCAGCAGCCGCGATCAAAAAACCGTTACAATCCGGCGACTTGGCGTTAATTCCAAGACGCCTTTCGGGTGGGGCCCTGCCGGGCCCCACCCGTGAAGGCGCCCGGTTTGCGCCGAAGGAGGCAAGAGGCGCGAGGCAAGATTGCCGCCGACCGTGCTCGCAGCCAACAGCCATCCGAAAGTTTCTCCGGCGGCCGTGGAAAACTCGCCATTTGTCGAGGCTTCGGCCTGCTTCTCGACGCGCCGCGCGCGACCCGCGCCGACCCCGTCCGCAAATGGCTCCGCGCAAACTCCTGAGTTCAAAGGGGAATCGCAAAGGCCCGGCGAAGATGCGGAATCCTTCGAGCATCGGCGGGGGTTTTTCGGGAAACCCATGGAATGTCCGGTAGTTGCGCGTCGTATTCCCGCGGCGTACCGGCTGCGGGGCGCCGCGGGGTGCCCGCACGGCCGCCCGGGCGGGCTGCGTTGCCTTTGGGGCCCCGGTCGGTCACTAGGGGCAGGTGGAGACGTTGACCGACCCCATCGTCGAGGCCGCCATCGCCTCGTACTTCCAGACCATCACTTCTCGCGACAAGGGCGCATGGATCGCACTGTTCGCGACCAGCGCCGTCGTTCACGAGCCGGCCGGAACGATTCCAGGCGAAGGACGAGAAGGTCTCGAGCAGGTCTGGCAAGTGTTCACCGGTCCGTTCTCGCGCTTCGAGATTCGCAGCGACGAAGTGTTCTACGCGGCAAGCGGAGCCGCGACGCGCTGGACGGCGACGGCGGCCATCGCCGGCGGCCGCAGCACCCGCTTCCACGGAATCACGGTGTTCGAGCTCGACTCCGACGGGCGCATCCAGACGGTGATGTCTTACTGGGATCCCGCGGCCGTGCTGATCCATCTGGCCGGCGGCGACGACGAGGCCTGACGGCATCCGATTCGCCGACTTCCGCGCCGCGACGGCGCGACGACCCGACACTGCGCGAGGCTACCGCACGCGTGGCCGGTACGACTCGCAGAGATCGTTGTAGCCGCACCAGTCGCACAAGGCTCCGGGGCTGGTGGGGAACACGCTCGCCTCCCCTGCCATGCGGATGCGCGCGACGAGGCGGCGGCGCGTCTCGGCCGTGTCCTCGCGCCGGATGCGCCGGCTCTGGGTGCTGCCGTTGCGAAGGTACTCGAGCGTCAGCACGAGCTCATCGGCCGTTGTCTGCTCGAACATCGCGATCGCGTACGCCTCGAGCTGGTCGGCGTCCTTGCCGGTGAAGCTCGACGGCGGCCGCCCGCCGGTCTTGTAGTCGATGATGTGGGTCGTGCCGCGCGCGTCGCGCGCCAGACGATCGATGTAGCCCTGGAAGCGGGTACCGGGCTCGATCTCGAGCACGAAGTGCTTCTCGATGCCGACGGTTTCCAGGCTGTCGCTGCGGAAGCGGTCCTTGTGGAAATCCGCGAGCATCGCTGCCCCGGACCGGCGGTATTCCTCGACAGCGGTGCCCTGGCGTATGACCTTCAGGCTGCCGCGCGCCGCCGCGAATTCGCGGTCGAATGCGGCAGTGTACTCGCGCACGGCCTCGTCGGCCGCGCGCAACCTGCCGTCGCCCTTTTCGCGGAACAGCCACTCGATCGCCTCGTGGACCCGCTGGCCCATGAACGCTTCGATCGACTGGAAAGCCTCGCGTACTCCGTCGAGATAGCGGTACCGGTACCTGCGCGGGCACTGCTCGAACGTCGTGACGCGCGAAAAGCTGAACGTCTCGGCCGCTGCCATCGCCGATCCAATGACGGCTGGCACCGGACTGCGCAATGACAGCGTGTGCAGCAATCGCCATCCGCGCCGCCGTCATTTCGGATCGGAATGGATCCCGATTGCTGCAGGCGCCGGCGACGCCGGGGTGCGGAAAGGCGCCGACGCAGCGCGCTGTTACGGCCACGCTGCGAAGCGGTAGGTCACCAGCGCCGTCATTGCGACGGACGCGGCGGCAGGTGCAGCGCCCGCCGCAGTCTCCTGCAGAGGTCCGATCTCAATCCGCGCCGACTTGATCGAACCGCCGTCGGCAATCGCCCAACCGGTGGCGACGGCGGGGCCGGCCAACGGCCTTGCGAACACGGCCGCCAGCGAAAGCGTCGCGCTGCCGCGCACGCGCTCGTCGAGCGAAGGCACGCACGCAAGGGCCGAGCAGGTATCGGCAAGGGAAACGAGGGCTCCAGGATCGATGGCGCCGCCGAGCCCGGCGTTGGGACCGAGCGGCATCATCATTTGCGCCGACGGCGCGCGATGGGAGCGCACCACCGCACCCATCGAGCGCGAGAACGGCGAGAGGAACTCCGCATCGTTCGAAGGGACGGCGAAGCTGTCGCGCGAGACGACAGCGCCTGCGCCAGCGGCTTCGAGCGTGCGAATGACCATGAGGGCGGACGCGACGATGCGGCCGCGGTCGCTGGCGACCTCGACTTCGACGTGCACGACGTCGCGACCCCTTGCCGTCATGCGCGCCGTGGCATGCAGCCCTTCTTCTCGTGCCGCCGAAAGATACGCGATGCTCGCGGACACGGGCAGCGCGCTGGCCTCGCGGCCGCGGTCGCTGGCGACGGCGACCAGAGACGCCGTCCAGATCGACAAGGAGGCCGCCACGCCGCCGTGCACGAAGCCCTGGGCGTTGGCGAGGTCCGCGAGATAAGGCACCGAGGCCGTCGCCGTGTCCGTGAGCACGTCGCCGCAGCGAAGACCGAGTCGCGACGCGTAAGGCGTCGCCTCGAGAAGGCCCGCCAGACGGTGGGCCGCGTCGATCACGTGGCCTCGTCCGGCTGCTGGTGCAGCAGGGCCCGGACGAGCGCGGGATCGGCCAGGCGCACGTTGACGTCGCGCTGCGGGAACGGGATGTCGATCGAGGCCGCGCGCAGGCGCCGCTCGATGTCGACGAGCAGCTCGTGGCGCGTCGAGCCGAGCTGTTCGGGGCCGGGAAGGAATACGCGCAGCTCGAACTCGAGCGCGTTCTCGCCGAAGCGGGTAAAGGCCGCCATCGCCGCAGGATTCTCGAGGACGGTGGCGCACTGCTTGGCGACTTGCTGGAGAATGCGCACGACCGTGGCCGGATCGCTGCCGTAAGCCACTCCCACCGGAACCACGAGCCGTACCGTCGAGTCGTGCAGCGACCAGTTGACGAGCTTGCCGGTGATCAGCTCCTTGTTCGGCACGATCAGCTCCTTTCGATCGCCGTCGAGGATCGTCGTCGCACGCATCTCGATGCGCGTGACGATGCCGGTGACGTTGTCGATCGTCACCATGTCGCCGATGCGCACCGGGCGCTCGAACAGCAGGATCAGGCCGGAGACGAAGTTGCCGAAGATTTCCTGCAACCCGAAGCCGAGGCCGACCGACACGGCCGCGACGAGCCACTGCACGTGCGACCAGTCGACGCCGAGGTTCGCAAGCGCGAACACCGAGCCGGCAATGAAGACGAGGTAGCGCGTGACTGCCTGGATCGCGTATCGAAGACCGCGGTCCAGGCGGGTCCGCGAAAGCACGGCCAGCTCGAGGAGAGCCGGAAGGTTGCGCGCGCCGAAAATGGCCAGCGAAGCTCCGGCCAGCGCGAACAGCAGGCTGGCTACCGTCACCGGCACCTGGGTCGTGACGACTTCGGTGTGCGCGGCGTCGCCGCTGCCGACGGTGCGCTCGACGCCCGAAGCGACCTGCCACAGCTCGACCTGCTCGAACAGGCGCAGCGCAGGAAACACGTCGACCCACACCGAAAAAAGGCCCGCGAACAGCGCAATGGCGAAGACGACGCGCAAGAGCGCGCGGGTCTGCGACGAGATGCGGGTGACGGCTTCCGTGCCTGTCTCTGCCGCATCGGTCGCACCGGCTACCGCAGCCCCGTCCACGTCGCCCAGCACTTCGTCCGGCGGCGCCTCGGTCTTGGCCTCCAGCCAGCGCAGCACCGCCGCGTTGGCCACGATGAACGCGAGGATCACCAGCGCGCTCAGCCACAGGCACCGCGTCAGCACGAAGGCCGTGTAGTAGTACCCGGAAAGCGCGATGCCGACGACGACGGCCGCGATGGCCGACGGAAGCCACGACGAGCGCCTGAGCAGGGGGCGCATCCATTCGAGATCGGTGCGGCGAAGCACCTGCTCGACGAGGTTGCCGTCGGGAGCGAAGAGGCGATGCGCCGCCACGCCGCCGGCTCCGACCGCGAAGCAGAACGCGCCGCGCCCGAGTGTCTCGCTCCAGCCCTGGTTCGGCTGCGCATCGAGCAGCACCGCGACCGCGAAAGCCGGAAACGCGACGGTCTCGACGAAGACGATCTGGCGGCGCACCAGCGCAAGCGATGCGCGAGGCCAGTCGAGGAACGCCGCGATGGGCCCTTTCTCCCCCGCTCCGCGACGGATCAGCTCGGCGACGAAGAGCGGGAAAGCCAGCGACCCCAGCAGCGTTGCCAGCGCGCTGGAAAAATCGTCGGCGGTTGCCGGTGCAGCACGCAACATCCAGCCCGCCAGCCACACAGCAAAGGGTCCCGGCGCCGCCAGCAGCAGCGCGAGCGTGACCACGAGCAACGGAGCGGGAAGCAGCGACGAACCCGCGGCGCGCGACAGGCACAGCCCCGCGTGCAGGCGCCTCATGCGGCGGCGGTTGGAGACGAGCAGCAGCAGTGCGAGCAGCCCGAGCGACGTCGCGAGCGAATCGTAGCGGGCACTGGCGAGCACGCGCTTGGCGGCGGCTTCGAGGTTGGCCGGATCGACGAGCCAGACCGCCGCGTCGCGCCAGTCGCCGACGTCGCCGATACGGGTGGGCGTCGTGTTCGGGATCCACAGCACGTGCTGGTCGAGGAATGCCTGGTAGTCCTCGAGAAGCGCAACGAGCTGGGTTTCCTTCGCGTCCAGATCCACGAGCGAAGCGAAGTACGTGTTCACGTCGCGGATTAGCGCATCGAGGTAGGTGCGGCGGGTTTTCAGGGCACCTCGTGCCGACGCCTCGATTTTCGCGCGGTCGTCGGCGGCCAGCGACGGCGCCTGGTTGGCCAGGATCGTTTCGACTTCGGCCTCGACGCGCGGCAGGGCCTTCAGCATGTCCTCGAGGTTGAGGCTCTCGAGCTGCACGTCGGAAATTTCTTCGCGACGCGCGCGCAGGTCGGCGCGCGCGCGATCCGGATCGGCAAGCTCGCCCTTTTCCTTGCGCAGCAACAGCCCGATCGCGTCGGTGAGCCCGGCGGCAGCGACTTTCTGGTGCACTCCCTTGGAGCGCTCTTCGAGCTGCTGGAGCTCTTCGCTGACCGCGGCGTTCCTGCGCGCAGCTTCGTCGAGCTTGGCACTGAGGCCGCTGTCGCCCGTTCTTTCGGCGGCAAGCCGCGCGTTCTCGGTCGCCAGCTCGCCGAGCAGCGGATGCACGCGAGCGAGCGAGGCCTGGTCGGCGTTGGCCTCGGCCGCGGCCTGCTCCGCTTCGTGAACGCGCCGCGACGCGAGCGCAGCCTGGATCTCGGATACGCGCGCCGAATACGTTTCGGCCTTGCGCCGCAGCAACTCTCGCCGTGCGGCGAGAAGCTCGCGACGCAGCTCCTGGGTCGCAAGCTCGAGGTCGAGGGCCGCCGCCTGCTCGCCGCTGGCTTTCTGCGTCGCCAGAGCAAGGGCACGCCTGGCGAGCATCGATTCGACCGAACCCGTCGGAAGCGGCGGAAGCGCGATTTCGCCGCCGGTGCTCTCGCGCGCCGCATCGGCGGCGGCCATTTCGGCCGGAAGGCTCTGGCGCCGGTCCGAAAGCTGGGTCTGCTCGGCGTCGACGTCCGCGAGTCCCTTGCGCACGACGTTCAACTTCGCGTCGATCTCGGCCAGAGCGGTCTCCAGTTCGGACTGCGTGTCGTCGCCGGAGACGGGCGGAGTGAGCTGGGCCGGCCACGCCTCGGTTTCCTTGCGCGTGGTCTCCAGCGTCCGGGGCCCGTCGCGCTGCAGCCGTTCGAGCGCAGAAGCCCTCTGCTTCCATTCGCTGGCCAGCTCGAGCTGGTCGATCGCCGAGCCGTAGTCCCTCAGGAGCGCGGCCGTCGCATCGTCGGGCGACAGGTTGGCGGCCTGCAGGTTGCGGATTCTTTCCTGGAGGGACGGGACGGCCAGATCCAGGCCGGCCCCGACGCTGGCGACCACCTGGTCGTCGCGAGTCACGGTCTCGGCGCGCGCCAGGCCCGCGCCGGCAAAAAGAATCGCGGGCAGGGCAAGGCAGGCGCAGGCCAATCGCAGTCGGACTGTCATCAACGGATGCGGTAGGCCGGGAGCAGCCCGGCAAAACCTTCCGCGACGGATTGTTAGCCCAGAAGACCTAAAGAGAGAACTTACGGGGTCCCGTATGAATACCCGCACCGGCCTCCGTCCGCCGGCAGGCGGGACCGGACGCAATTCAAATACCTTGCAGGGTTTCGGTGAAAAACTTCGTGCACGATGCCTTCGAACCCCTTGCTGAGGCTGTTGCGAACGGCAACATTCGGACATCGTGGAGGAATCAATGGCCGCCGTGCGACCCGCAGCGCCGTCGCTGGCAGAGATCCGGCGCCTGCTTTCGAACCCGCTCTGTGATCCGGATTTCATCGAATCCCTGCGCGATGATCCGCGCGACTCCGTCGCCTCGTTGCTGGTGGCAGCCGAGCGGCGCCGCGAGCGCCAGGAAGAAGCGCAGGACCGGACCGACGAAATGCTGGCGATCGAAAAGGAGCTGCAGGCAAGCGGCCGTTTCGTGATCGCCGGCGTCGACGAGGCGGGGATGGGACCGCTGGCCGGGCCGATCGTCGCGGCCGCCGTGATCCTCGGGGATATGGCATCGTTCCGCGGCATCCACGACTCGAAGAACATCGGAGCGGCGCTTCGCGCGAGCCTTGCCGTGCAGATCCGCCGCAAGGCACGCAGCGTTTCGATCGGCATCGCCGACGTCGACGAAATCAACGAGCTGAACGTCTACCACGCGGGCCTTCTGGCCATGCGACGCGCCGTCGAAGGGCTCACGCAGAGGCCGGACCACGCGCTGGTCGATGCACGCCGGATCCCCGACATTGGCATCGAGCAGAGCTCGTACATCCGTGGCGACTCGCGGAGCCTTTCGATCGCCGCTGCGTCGATCATCGCCAAGACCCACCGCGATTCGCTGATGGACGAGCTCGACGTGCGCTTCCCCGGCTACGGGTTCTGCCGGCACAAGGGCTACGCCACGCCGGAGCACCAGTCTGCCCTGAGAAGGCTCGGTCCGAGTGCCGTCCACCGCACGTCCTACGATGCGGTGCAGGAGCTGGTCTCCGGCGGTCGCCAGCTCGACGACTGACCCTTTTCGTCTCTCGTCCTGTCTCCTCTTTTCCTCTTCGTGGGCCGATCCGCACGAGGCTGGACCGCCGCATGGCGCCGGCATAGTTTCCACGCGGCATCGACATACCGCTGCGGAGGACCACGATGACGGAAGGCGACAAGGGACTGGTTCTGGTGACCGGCGCATCGGGATACATCGGCGGTCACGTCACCCGCGAGTTTCTCGAGCACGGCTACCGCGTACGCGGAACGGTGCGCAGCCTGGCCAATCCGAAGAAGGTCGATCACCTGCGCGAGCTCGGCCACGCCTGCGGCGGTCGCCTCGAGCTCGTCGAGGCCGACCTCGACAGGGAAGACGGATGGAGCCTGGCCGTCGCAGGCTGCACCTTCGTCGAACACGTCGCTTCCCCGTTTCCCGCGGCGGCTCCCAAGGACGAAGACGAGCTGATCCGGCCGGCCGTGCAGGGAACGCTGCGCGTGCTCGGTGCCGCCGCCGAATGCCCGTCGGTGCGGCGCGTCGTCATCACGTCGTCGGTGGCCGCCGTCGCTTACGGCCACAGTGACCACGCCGATCGCGTGCTTACCGAAGACGACTGGTCGGTGGCCGAAAACTGCGAGGCTTACCAGAAGAGCAAGACTCTCGCGGAACGATCGGCGTGGGACTTCGTCTCGCGACTGCCCGAATCACGCCACCTGGAGCTCGTCGTCATCAACCCCGGATTCGTCGCCGGTCCGCTGTCGGGGCCGGAAATCGGCACGTCGGGCGAAGTCGTTAGACGCCTGATGAAGCGCGAGCTGCCCGCCTGCCCGGAGATCGGCTGGGCCGTCGTCGACGTGCGCGACGTCGCGATCGCCCATCGCCTTGCGACCGAGACGCCCGGCGCGGCCGGCAACCGTTTCATCGCCGCCGGCGACCACATGTGGATGCAGGACATCGGCAAGCTGCTTGCGCACGAATTCAACGCGCAGGGATACAAACCGCCGACGGGGCATCTGCCCTACCCGCTGCTATGGCTCGCGTCGCGCTTCGACTCGAGCATCCGCCTCGTGCTCCAGTACGTCGGCAAGCGCGAGAGAGTCTCGCACGAAAAAGCCGCGCGAATGCTCGGATGGCAGCCACGCCCGGTACGCGAGACGTTCGTCGACATGGCGCGCAGCATGATCGACAAGGGATTGATCCCGGCGCCGCGATGAAGAGGGGACAGGCGCCAGCTCGCTGGTGCCTGTCCCCATCCGTTGTCGCACCGGTCAGAACCCGGTGAATCTCTGGTGGACGAGCTCGGCGTTCTGCCCGACGTCGATCGAGAACGCCGTCGTTCCTCCACCGAGAAGCGCGCCCGTCCACGTCGTGCCCGCGACCAGCTTCACGCGCGCATCCGGGCAGAAGATCGTGCCCGCGCCCACGTTGTTCTGGCCGATTTCACATTTCGACAGCCCGCTACCCCTGCCGTAGATCAGCAGGTGGTCGGCCGTCAGGCCGTTCGTGAGGTTCCACTGCCAGCCGATGTTCGTGTTGAGGGAGTTCTGCACTCGCAGGATCATCACGGACGCGGAATTGCCTCCGCCGTCGAGGTTCAGCGTGACGCCGGTGCCACCGGTGATGTTGTCCACGTCGATCACCGACAGGCCGCCGGCGTGCACGACGGTGATCGTGGCCGTCGCGCTGGCCGGCAGGGTCGACAGCGTCGGCCCGAGGTCGGCGTCCGCGCTCAGCATGTCGAGAAGACCGGCCACGCTCGTCGAGATCGCGAGCTGGGCCTGGGCACACTGGTCGATGCGCGCGTCGTTGCCCGTCGTGTCGTAGACGGTCGGCGCCGGGGTCTTGGCCTGGATCGTACCGGCAGGCACCGACGTCACCGACGTTCCGGGAAGAATTTCGCCGGACAATCCTTCGACCAGCGCATCGTTGGTCAGGACGTCCGCCCCGTCGATGTTCGCGGTGGCATCGAAGGTTGCCGCGGGATTGGCCGCATCGCCCTGCTCGAGAACGATGTCCCCGGTCATGACCGAGGACTGGCCCCAGGTGCCGAGGTCTCCGCACCAGTCTCCGCTCGAGCTGGCGCCCTGCTCGAGGAACAGCGCACGGCTGCCGCCGGTGCCGTCGGTGGGATTGCCGACGACGGCCCAGTGGCAGGCCGCGCCGGTGACGACGTACGAGGTGGCCGTGCAGACGCCGGACTGGCAGTCGGAGCCGTTCGTGCACTCGTCGCCGTCGTCGCAGGACGTTCCTTCGTGGGCCGGAAGCTGCGAGCAGGTGCCGGCGCCGTCGCACTGGGGAGACAGGCAGGCGCCTCCGGGCACGCCGGGGCAGGTGCTGCCCAGGGCCTCGAAGGTGCACGAGGCGCTGCAGCAATCGCCGCTCACGTTGTTGCCGTCGTCGCACTGCTCGGTGCCGCTCACGTGGCCGTTGCCGCAGATCGTGCAGCTGTTCGTGCATCCGTCGGCGTCGTTGTTGTTGCCGTCGTCACACTCTTCGCCTGGATCGGTGACGCCGTCGCCGCAGTTCGGCAGCTTGCAGTCGGTGCGGCAGGCGCCGGGCGTGGTGTTGCTGTTGTCCGGCCCGTTGTCGCACTGCTCGGTGCCGTTGTTGTTGACGACGCCGTCCCCGCAGAACTCGCTGGCGCAGAACGCGGTGCAACCGTCGCCGCTGACGTGGTTGCTGTCGTCGCATTCCTCGCCGGCCTCGAGCACGCCGTTGCCGCACTCGGGACAGCTCGTGTTGGAGATGCCGTCGTCGAAAAGGTCGCAGTCGCGTGCAAGGCCGTACGCGAAATTGAAGATGCGGCAGATGCGGCACTTCATGCGGCCCTTGCTGCACGTCGAAATTCCGGCCGCGTCCATGCCGTCCCCGTACACGCTGCAGACCGGTGTCAGGCCGGGGAACATCGCCGCGAGGCTGCCGGCCGGGCACTTGCTCACGAGCTTGGACTGCACGAGCGACACGGATTTGGCAATGCGGCCGCGTGTGTCGGCGACGATCGCGTCCAGGCACGCGGCGAAGCCCGCATTGCTGATGATCGACCCGTCGCGCAGCCCGTTCTTCAGGCAGTCTTCGACCGCGCGGTGCATCGAGTCCTCGAGCTTCCTCCATGTCGCCGGAAGCGTGGACGAGCAGCGCCCCGAGGGGTCGCTCGCGGCGCTGCCGGCCAGCGCCGTATCGAGATCCAGGTCGAAGGCGTCCACCGACAGCGCGCGGTTGTCGTTTTCGTAGCTGTCGGAAGTCGTCGACGGATCGGTGAAGCCGAAGTCGGGCGGCGTCGAGCAGAAGTCGGTAGCGGCCGCATCGACCTTGGACCTGGCCTTGGCGATCTTTCCCTGGATGTCGTCCGCTTCACAATCGTCCGCCGTCTGTCCCGACGGAAGAGTTCCGGTGGCGCCCTTGTGGACGCACTGGGAGATCTGTTTCAGCACGGTACCCGAGATCTTTCGCGCCGACTTGACGACTTTCTCCAGGCAGGCCTGCTGGGCCTTGCTCTGCACCTGGGCCGGAGCCGGTGTCGCGGCCGACAAGGCCAGCGCCACGAAAATCGAGGCGAAGCGGATGCTTTTCATGTGTCCCCCAAAGACGAGCCGCCGCAGCACGGCGTCGCGGCGTCGTTCCCATCGAGACTAGCGTCCCAAGGGACGGCGGAGCAAGACGGTGGGTGCAGGGGCCGGATGCAAAGCGATCTGCGCGGCCGGCACGGCAGGTGCGACCCCTGACCGGCCGTAAAATTTCCTAGGAAGTCGTAAGTCTGAACGTGGCGCTGTCCGCATCAGCTTTTTGCGGCATTTTGCGGCTGGCGGACAGCGTTTCTCCTGTTGCACTGGCAAGGCCATCCGGGCCATAAGTCCTGTGGGGACGCGCCGTGTTCGGCGGCGCGGTCCGTGCCGGGCAAGACGGCTGCGCAAGCTCCGATCCTTGCCGGCGAGCCAGGCTGGACGAGGGGGGCCGACCGTCGCCGCGGCCGAAACGAGGGGAATGCTTCATGACTAGCAAACGGATCGGCGGCTTTGCGGCCGTGCTGTTCCCGATGATGCTGGCGCTGGCCTCACCGGCCGGCGCGACCAACGGCCAGAACTGCGGCTACCAGCAGATCTCCTGCGGCGACGTGAGCTGCTGCGGCGTCACCAATGGCGACGGCATGTCGATTCCCGACAACCACGTCGAGTGCTGGGGTAAGAACGATGCGCCCGACTTCGTCTCGACGCCGCCGCGTGCCTGCTCCGGCGCTCCCGCGACGACGTGCACCACCAACACCGACTGCTCGGCTCCAGGCGCCGGCACCTGCCTGACCATCAGCGTTTCGCAGGTAAGTGCGGGAAACTTCCAGAGCTGCGCCCTCAAGCCGACCGGCGGGATCCAGTGCTGGGGCAACAACAGTTACGACCAGATCACCAACACACCGACCGCGACGACGTTCACCCAGGTTTCTTCCGGCGCCGACTTCATCTGCGCGCTTCACGCCAACCGCACGGTCGAGTGCTGGGGCAACCCCGCCAACAGCGCTTCGTTTCCACCGGGCGGGAACTTCACTTCGATCGCCGCGGGAGAGTTCGACGCGTGCGGCGTGCACGACGACGGCACCATCCAGTGCTGGGGCCTGGATTCCGGCGGATCGATTTCCAACACGCCGACCGCCAGCGATTTCACCCAGGTCACGACCAGCAACGACCATGCCTGCGCGCTGCACAGCACCGGCGTCGTCGAGTGCTGGGGCGACGATTTGGACGGCGAAACCGTCGTGCCGCCAGGTACGTACAAGTCGGTGAGCACCGGCGAGGCGCATACCTGCGCGATCAAGAGCGACAACACGCTGGCGTGCTGGGGACGCAATGCCGACCTGGAATCGACTCCACCGTCCGGCCCGTTCCTGGCGCTCACGGCCGGCACCTACAACAACTGCGCGCTGCACCAGGACGACTCCGTCGTCTGCTGGGGCGACAACAACGACGGCCAGTCCACTCCGTATTCGCCGGCCGCGACCTGCGCCGTCTGCGGCAACAACATGGTTGAATCCGGCGAGGACTGCGATCCGCCCACCGGCGCCTGCTGCAACCCGGCCAACTGCCGATTCTACTCCGCCGGCGCTCACGTCTGTCGCGCGGCCACGGCCGGCTGCGATCCTGCCGAGCTCTGCACGGGCACCAGCACTGCCTGCCCGGCCGATACCGGAGCCGCGCCGATCAACACCGTGTGCCGAGCAGCCGGCGGATCCTGCGACACCGCCGAAGTGTGCAACGGCACCAGCCTCAATTGTCCGTCGGATACGGGGATCCTGCCGAACACGACGGTTTGCCGTCCTTCCGGCGGTGTCTGCGACATCGCGGAGAACTGCGACGGAACCCACGCCGCGTGCCCGGCCAACACGTTCAAGAGCGCGGCGACGCTGTGTCGCGCGTCTGCCGGAGTCTGCGACAACGCGGAGAACTGCACGGGCAGCACCGCCGCGTGTCCGGCCGACGGCTTCCAGGCCTCGACCGTCGCCTGCCGTCCCGGAAACGGCGTCTGCGACATCACCGAAAACTGCACGGGCAGCACCGCCGCCTGTCCGGCCGACGGCGTCCAGCCGACCAGCTTCGTCTGCCGCGCCGCCGGCGGCGTCTGCGACGGAGCCGAGAGCTGCGACGGCACCGGCAAAACCTGCCCCGCCAACGTCCTGAGTCCCGCGGGCACGATCTGCCGCCCGTCCACCGGTGGCTGCGATCCGGCCGAGACCTGCACCGGGCTGTCGACCATCTGCCCGATCGACCAGCTCGCGACGTCCGGAACCACCTGCCGCGGCGCAGCCGGATCCTGCGACAACGTCGAGGTCTGCTCGGGCTCGACTGCCGCCTGCCCCACGGATCAGTTCAAGCCGTCGACGACAACGTGCCGTGCGGCCGCCGGCACCTGCGACGTAGCCGAGAAATGCACCGGAGGCGCCGCGGCCTGTCCGGCCAACGCCTTCGCGGCGACGACCGTGGCGTGCAACGACAACCTGTTCTGCAACGGCACCGATCACTGCGACGGCAGCGGCGGTTGCAACGTGCACTCGGGCGACCCGTGTCCGGGCCCCAACGGGAACGCCAACTGCGTGGAGAGCTGCAGCGAGGCGAACGACAACTGCCTCGCCAACGATCCGAACGGCAGCGCCTGCTCCACCGGCGCGCTGTGCACCAGCGGCCAGACCTGCCAGAGCGGAACGTGCCAGGGCGGAGTGCCGAAAGACTGCGACGACGGCAACATCTGCACCGAGGACACCTGCGACAACAGCCAGGGCTGCTTGCATGGTCCGGCAGTCGCCAACACGTGCCTGACGGCCGGCAAGACGCAGATCGCGATCAAGACGGATCCGCCGCTGCTCAAGTGGCAGTGGAAGAAAGGCGACATGGTTGCGCCCGACCTGCTCGGACAACCCGACCAGACCACCGACTACGCGCTGTGCATCTTCGACCAGCACGGCGGAGTCACCACGCTCGTCGGGTCCTACGAAATCCCGGCCGGAACCGCGGGATGGAAGGTCAAGCCGGGCAAGCTCAAGTTCGTCAACAAGGACGCTGCGCCTGACGGAATCTACCTGCTCAAGGGCAAGGCCGGTGACGCCGGGGCGACGGGCATGGGAGTCAAGGGAGGAGGGACGATCACGCTGCCCACTCCTGCGTCGGCCGACCTGTATTTCTGGCACCAGCCGAGCCTGATCGCGCAGCTGCGCAACAGCGAAGGCGCGTGCTGGATCACCGAGTTCGCCGATATCGATTTCAAGAAGAACGAAGGCGACAAGGTGAAGGCCGTCAAATAGCGGCGACGATCGAAACGACGAAGATCGCTTTTGCCGAAGAGGATCTCGCCGATCTTCGGCGCAGGCTGGCGAGCGCGCGTTTTCCCGAATCCAGCCCGGAACCGGGATGGACCTCCGGCATCGATCTGGCGTGGCTGCGCGGGCTTCTCGCTTACTGGAAAGACGGATTCGACTGGCGCGCTGTCGAAGCGCGCCTCAATGCGTGGCCGCATCGCTTCGTCGAAGCCGGCCCGCTCCGCGTGCACGCGCTCGAGGCGCGATCCCGGCATGCCGATGCCCTGCCGCTGCTGATGATTCACGGCTGGCCGGGCTCGGTGCTCGAGTTCCTCGATGTGCTCGGTCCTCTCACCGATCCTGTCGCGCACGGCGGCGACGCGCGCGACGCGTTTCACGTCATCGCCCCGTCGATTCCCGGCTACGGGCTTTCCGAGGCGCCGCGCGAAGAGGGTTTCGACATCAAGGCGGTCGGCGAAACGATGGCCGCGGTGATGCACGCGCTCGGCTATGAACGCTACGGCGTGCAGGGCGGAGACTGGGGCGCGATCGCAGCGCCGTACGCCGCCGTGTTCGATCCCCGCGCCTGCATCGGGATTCACCTCAACATGGTGCTGGTACCTCGGCCGCCCGGCGGCGGCCCCGAGCTGACGCCGCGAGAGAAGGCGGCGATCGACGCGGCACGCCTCTACATGCAGACGGGAACCGCGTACCAGCGCGTGCAGGGCCTGGAACCGGGACTGATCGGCATCGCGCTCGACGACTCGCCGGCAGCGCTGTGCGCGTGGATCGTCTCGAAGATGCGTGCCTGGAGCGACTGCGGCGGAGACGTCGAATCCCGCTTCACTCGTGACGAGATTCTCGCCAACGTCACGTGGTACTGGCTCACGCGCAGCGCCGCCAGCTCGGTGCGCCTGTATCACGAGTCGATCAAGAGCGGCCGCTTTCGCGGCAACGATTCGCGCGTCGAGACGCCCACCGGCTGCGCGATCTTTCCGCGCGAAATCTTCTGTCCGCCGCGCTCCTGGGTGGAGCGCATCTACAACGTCACGCGATGGACGGAGATGAAGTCGGGCGGGCATTTCGCAGCGATGGAAGAACCGCAGGCGCTCGTCGACGACGTGCGCGCCTTCTTCCGCCCACTGCGGCAGAGTTGAGCCGGGAGCTCTCCGCGGCGCTCACGATCGGCGAGCTCCATCCGTTTCCAGCCCCGCGATCAGAATGTCGAGACCTTGCGCGAACTCGCGCTCCGGACTGCTGCGCCTGGCTGCGGTTGCGATCTCGACGAGGCCCGCGAAGCGCTGCTTCGGAAGGGCTCGCATGCGCTCGATCACTTCTGCGGAAGGCTCGCCGGCGCGCAGCGCCAGCGGTCCGGCCAGTTCCACCTGCGCAAAACCCATCACCATCGCGGTGACGGCGCGAAACGCGACGAGCAGGCGCTGACGCGACCTTCGGCTGCGCGCCAGCGCAGCCAGCAGCGCTTCGGACAATTCAAGGGTCCCTCGCGACCGGCTCCGGCGCACGAGGATCAGCGGGATCGCGGCCGGATGGGCGCGCACGGCTCTCCACATCGCGGTCGCAAGGTCTCTTACCTCGTCCTGCCAGCGCTCGCGTGCGCGCGACGGCCGCCGAACGCCGGTCAGCACCGCATCGACGACGAGCGCTTCGAGATCGGCACGATCCTCGACGTGGTTGTAGAGCGTCATCGGCGCGGTACCGACGGCGTCGGCCAGCGCTCGCATCGTCAGGCCCTCGAGCCCGTGCGCATCGACGAGCGCGAGCGCCGCCGACTGCAGCCGCTCACGCGAGATCTTCGGTGGTCGTCCCATGGCCTGGCCGGCGTTGCCGTCCTCCCCTCTTGATCTTGACCCTCTTGATCTTGACCCGGGCTTCATTTACGTACACCGTACGTTTATTGCAAACGCGGGAACCTGCGTTTCCCGCCGCGACCATGCTTTCCCGAAAGGAGAACCCGATGGCCGGATCGTCGCTGTGCCTGCTTGCCGTTACCCTCGTCGCGCTCCCCGGGGCGCGCTGGCTGTACCTGATGCGCCGCGTACGCATCCCGAAAGACCGCAGGCTGTTCCTCGCGAGCAATGCAGCCGCGGCCGTGTGCGGCATCGCCGCACTTGCCACGGATGCGAGTCCTTTCACGAAGGCGGGTGCCGGCGTGGCTGTCGTCGCTGCACTGGCGTTCCTCGCGCTCAACGCGGCGAGCGGACAGGCGCGGGGCGAACCCGCCGTCCGCGTCGGCGACGCGATGCTCGAGTTCGACTCTTGCGACGACGACGGCCGGCCGTTCTCGACGACGCTCCTTGGCGGCCGTCCTTACGTCGTCAAGTTCTTCCGCGGCCACTGGTGCCCCTATTGCGTGGCCGAGCTCGCGCGCTGGAAGGAAATGCAGCCGCTGCTCGACCGCTTCGACGTCGCGGTCGTCACCGTCTGCGCGGATACGGCGGACAAGATTCGCTCCGGACGCCACAGGCATGGCCTTGGTGCCATCATGCTCGCCGACCCGGATCTTCGCGTGACCGACCTGTTCGGCCTGCGCAACCCGCGCGGCTTCGCTCTGAAGTCGGGGATCATCGTCCCGCTGCCGATCCCGACGACGATCCTCGTCGACGCTCGCGGGATCGTGCGCTGGATCGACCAGGCCGACGACTACATGACCAGATCGGAGCCGTCGCGCGTGATGGAGGCGCTCGGCGAAGCCCTCGGCGCACCCACCCCGCGCGGCCCCCGCGGCCGCACAGAAGCCGGCACTGTGTCCGCCGACGCTCCGGTGCCGCTAAGTGCCTGAGCCGCCACGCGGGCGCACTCGCCCGTCATCGCGAGGCGATTATGCTCTACTTGACACCAGCCGGAATCGGGGCTATAAGTAGGGCATGACGTACAAGCAGCTAGAGAAACGCTTCCCCACCGAAGAAGCCTGTCTCGACTATCTTGTCTCGATGCGTTGGAAGAACGGCGTGGTTTGCCCACGCTGCGACAACGCCAAGGTGTACGCGCTCGCCAAGCCATACCGCTGGGTTTGCAAGGCGTGTGCGAAGAACGGCTACCGCTTCTCGCCTCTCGCGGGCACGATCTTCGAGAACACGAACATCAAACTGCGCACGTGGTTCCAAGTCATTTTCTACATGTCCCAGAGTAAGAAGGGCATGAGTGCGCTACAGGTCCACCGGATGATAGGAACGGGCAGCTATCGCTCTGCATGGTACATGTGCCATCGCATCCGTGCGGCGATGCAGGACCCCACCTTTCGCCGCCTGGCTGGTGTGGTCGAAGTAGATGAAACCTACGTGGGCGGCGACGATAGGAACCGCCACATGGGCAAGAAGAAGGGGCGCGGAGCCAAGACTGCGGTCATCGGCGCTATTGCTCGCAAGGGAAACGTCGTCTGCAAGGTCATCGAGGAAACCGACAAGAAGACCATGCAGGACTTCGTGAAGCGGACTGTGAGCCCAAAGGTGTCACTGATCGCGAGTGACGACCATACGAATTATTCGCAGTTGGATAGGCTTGGATTCCAGCATGAGTCGGTTGTTCACTCACGCGGCGAGTACGTGCGAGGCGTGGTCCACACCTCCAATCTCGATTCGTTCTGGTCGCTCGTGAAGCGGGGTATCGTGGGCTCGTTCCACAATGTCTCGAAGGAATACCTGCCGCTCTACCTCAACGAGTTCAGTTTCCGACATAACCACCGGGACGATGCGATGATCTTTGATAAGATCGTAGCAGGATGCTGAGAACGCGGCCGTGGCAAAGAAGAAATCGAAAGCCAAAAGCTCCCGCGTTCCAGCAACGAAAGAGCCCAAACCGGAAAAGCGCGAGCGATTGAAACCTATATCGCTCGCGCCTCTGACGTTCGATGGGGCAATGGAGGCGATTATTCTAGGCTCGGCGCGGAAGAAGTCGGACCCGTAAGATCGCTAGCTAAATTTAGTTGCGTCCATCCCCATGTATACATCCGAAGAACGAGTCGCGTCATAAGCGCAGCCTCAGGGACATCCGTGGGGAGTATTCGGAGAAATATTGTTACCGGATCAGGACCCTCTTCATCGCCGTGCATTCGCACCCACGCATGTCGCACGTTACCCGGAAAGGCGTCGGCAGTGAGCACTTTGAATTTTGTACCGACAAACTCGGGCGCCGTCGTATCGAAGAGGTCTTGCGTGCCCTTTGGAATAAGTTCGCTAGCCGAAATAAGTAGATCCTCGAAATGATTTGTTCCTATATGGATTGCTGTTTCGTTGGTTCCACGCCAGCGAGCCTTACACCGAATCTGGCCGCCATCCTTCAGTCTAAATCCCAAATGCGCCGTGAAGGTATCCGGCTTTCCGTCGTTATGAATGGTTACAAACGTTTCTTGCACGATCTGACCAGGATCAGCGGCAGTGATTCGTAGTCGAGGGCCACGCCAAAGCCGTACACGATCGCGGAGATCTAACGCGGCAAGGAAGATTGCTAGAACGACAGCTACGGTGCAGAGGCCGATGACCACCGCAACAGGGGCTGGCTGTTCCGCAAGATAGGCCCAAGCGGCCATCGCTAAACCAGCCGCACCGGACAGGATCGGGGCAAGCGTGGTCCAATTCTGGAACCACGCGGATGCGAAGCCACCCAGCCGTTCGATGATTCGGTTGGCCATCCCGCCTGCTCTACCAGCCTTTCGCGCCTGAGGCTCCCCGCACTTGCAAGCTTGTACCTACAAGCGATATTCCCCTGACGCGGCGCATCGTTAGGCTTCTGCCCGTTCGGGCCCTTGGTGTCAAGTCCAGCATAATCGCCCATCGCGACCGATTGACGCCCGCCGCGGTTTGGTTGTACGTACAACCATATGCCCGGCCCCGACACCCTCGGCCCCTGCGCCTGCTATCGCGCCCGCAGCATGGCGCGCGCGATCACCGGCCTCTACGACGAGACGCTGGACGAGAGCGGACTGCGCGCGACGCAGCTCGCGATCCTGGCGGCGATCCGCCAGCACGGTGCCGTCAGCATGCAGGTGCTGGCTGCCGAGCTGGACATCGATCCGAGCACGATGACGCGCACGCTGCTTCCGATGGAGCGCGAAGGGTACGTCGCGTCGGAGCAAGGCGAGGACCGCCGCGTTCGCGAGCTGGTGCTGACCGCCAAGGGGCATCGAAAGCTCGCCGAAGCCGGGCGCCTGTGGGCGAAGGCCCAGGAGAGACTGCGCCTCAAGATCGGCAGCGAGCGGTTCGAACGGCTGCTCGAGGACATGGACGAGGTGCTCACCGCGCTGCGCGAGACCGAACCCGAGCAGGTCAAAGCGGGGCAAGAAGCAGACAGCGAATAGTTGCACGCACAAGGATTGCGACGCGACCCCCGCCGTCGCGGGCGCGCAGTCGCTCCAGCATCGCATGTCCTGGCGCAGTGGCACAGCACGACGACAGCAAGGAGAGAATGATGGGAATGACGAGCACTATGAGCACGACGAGCATGACGACCGCTGTCCACCCCTCGGTTTCGTCCACGCCGATCCCGCGAGACGCCAAGGACCTCGCAACCGTCTGCGTGCTGTGCAGCCACAACTGCGGCATTCGCGTCGACGTTGCCGACAACCGCATCGTCGCCGTCCGGCCCGACAAGACGAGCCCGATCACTGCGGGGTACATCTGCAACAAGGCGGTCACCGTCGTGAACTATGCGCACCACGAGCAGAGGCTGGACCACCCGCTGAGACGCCGCGCCGACGGCACCTTCGAGCGCATCGACTGGGACACCGCCGTCTCGGAAATTGCCGCGAAGCTGACGCAGGTCCGGCGCGACCACGGCGGGCGCGCGATCGGCCTGGTCGGCATCGGCGGGCAGGCCAACCACCTCGACGGGCCGTGGGCGCTTTCGTTCCTCAAGTCGGTCGGCTCGCGGCGCTGGTTCAACGCGTACGGCCAGGAGAAAACGCAGCACAATCTCGTGGACTTCTGGATGCTGGACGCTCCACCGGCGGCCTTCATGCACGCCGACCTCGCGCGCACCAAGTACCTGCTCGTGCTCGGCACCAACCCGAAGATCAGCAACCGCGGCCACAACGCGAACGAGTATTTCAAGAAAGCCGGCGGCGGCGAGCGCAAGATCGTCG
Source organism: Candidatus Binatia bacterium (assembly GCA_036493895.1). Taxonomy (NCBI): domain Bacteria; phylum Candidatus Binatota; class Binatia (SeqCode); species Binatia bacterium. Next base: position 62,676 of record DASXOZ010000008.1, read on the forward strand.
TGCTCGATCCGCGCGTCACCGAGACGACGAAGACCGCCGACCAGCACCTTCGCGTGCGGCCCGGCGGCGACGTCTATTTCCTTGCCGCGATGGCGGCCGCGATCGTGCAGCGCGAGCTGTACGACAGCGTATTCGTCGAGCAGCGCACCTCCGGCTTCGCCGAGCTGCGCGACGCGCTCGCGTCGATCGACATCGACGAGATGGCTTCGCGCGCCGGCCTCGACGCGGCCGCGATCCTTGCGGTGGCCGAGGAGTTCGCGTGCGCCGAGTCCGCGTCCGTGCTGTGGGACCTCGGCGTCGAAATGACGCCGTTCTCGACGCTGATCTCCTATCTCATCCGCGTCGTCTCGACGCTGACGGGCAATCTCGGCAGAAGCGGCGGCAACGTCTTCTATGCGATCTTCCAGCCGAGCGACCGCAGCGACAACCGCTTCGAGGAGCCCGAACGGGCGCTGGCGTCGGGGATCCAGGCGATTCGCGCGCTCGGCAACGCCGCGATGTTCTCGCCGACGCTGGTTCCCGAGGAGGTGATGCTCGACCACCCGGAGCGCCTGCGCGCGCTGGTCGTCGAGTCGTCCAATCCGTTCCTTTCATACTCGGACACCGGGGCCTGGCGCGAGGCGAGGGAAAAGCTCGACCTTCTCGTCGTCATCGACACGTCGATGACGGAGACGGCGCGCGTGGCCGACTACGTGCTGCCGGCGCCGTGCGGCTACGAGAAATGGGAGTCGGCGCTGTTTCCCAAGGGGTATCCGCAGATTCCGGTGCAGCTTCGCCCGCCGGTGATCGCGGGGCCGGCCGAAGCGCTGCCCGAAGCGGAGATCTACATGCGCATCCTCGAAGCGATGGGACTGCTGCTGGCGGTTCCCGAGGAGCTCGCGAGCCTGGCGCCGCTGGCCTCGACGGCCGAAGGGCGCGGCTTCTTCCTGATGACGGCGATGGGGCAGGCTCCGGCGGTTGCCGCTGCGGGCCTCGACGTCGAGACGCAGCTGCTCGCGTGGGGCTATCGCGTGCTTGGCCCCGCGCTGCCGGCTCCGGGCCTGGTCGCGGTGTATTTGCTGTCCCAGAAGAACGCGATGTCGCGCCCCGACGACATCGTGCGCGCGCTCGGTGCGCAGTGGGAAGGAAAGAGCGCTTTCGAGCTCGGTGAGGAGATCTTCCGCCTGATGCTCGCGCATCCGGAAGGTGTCACGATCGCGGCGCTGGATCCGGATCGCAATTTCGAGGCACACGTCGGCTGGGAAGACGGGCGCGTGCGCCTTGCCGTTCCCGAAATGCTCGGCGAGCTCGAAAGGGCGATCGTGACGCCGCGCGAGGATCGCGATTATCCGTACGTTCTTTCCAACGGCCTGAGGACTCGCTGGACGGCGAACACGATCCAGCGCGATCCGTCATGGCGCAAGGGCAGCGGACCTCACTGTCCGCTGAGCGTTCATCCGGAGGATGCCGCGGCGCTCGGGATCGGCGAAGGAGACCGCGCGACGCTGACGACCAATCGCGGCAGCGTCGTGATGCCGGTCGCGCTCGACGACAGGCTGCGGCGCGGCCAGGTCGCTATGCCGAATGGGTTCGGCATGATCACCGGCTACGACGAGCAAGGTCGCGCGATCCACGACGGGATCAACGGCAACGAGCTGACCGACGTCGCCGACCGCGACCCGTTCACCGGCATCCCGCACCACCGTTTCGTGCGCTGCCGCGTCGAGAAAACCGCGGCAGCCGCGGCGGCCTGAGATCCCGGGAAAAAGGACCAGCACAATGATCGACCTGTACACTTCGCAGACTCCCAACGGCTGGAAAGCCTCGATCATGCTCGAGGAGATCGGCATTCCCTACGAGGTGCATCCGATCAACCTCGGCGCCGGCGACCAGAAGAAGCCCGAGTACCTGCTGATCAATCCGAACGGCCGGATCCCGACCATCGTCGATCGCGACGAAGGCAACTTCGCGGTGTTCGAGTCCGGTGCGATCCTCGTCTATCTGGCCGAAAAGACCGGCAAGCTGATGCCGGCCGACCGTCGCGGACGATCGACGGTGATGCAGTGGGTGATGTTCCAGATGGGAGGCATCGGCCCGATGCAGGGCCAGGCCAACGTGTTCTTCCGTTATTTCCCCGAAAAGCTCCCGTCGGTGATCTCGCGCTACCACAACGAGACCAAGCGCCTGTACGAAGTGCTCGAGAAGCGCCTGGAGGGCCGCGAGTTCCTCTGCGACGACTACTCGATCGCCGACATCGCCACCTGGCCGTGGGTGCGCATCCACGCGTGGGCCGGAATCGAGATCGACGACCTGCCGAACGTGCAGCAATGGATCGAGAGGATCGCTGCGCGGCCCGCGGTCCAGCGCGGCGTCGAGATCCCGAAGCCGCAGGCGCAAAGAACCGACGACGACGTCGTCAAAGCCGCCCAGAGCATCCTGCAGAGATGAAAGTGGAGATTGGGGACAGGCACCAGGTCGCTGGTGCCTGTCCCCATTTCATCAGAACAGCGGATTGCGGCAGTACGCCGACGAGCTGTCGCTCGTGTTGGCCTGCGTGACGATCGCGTCGCGCACCTCGGAAGCCTGCACGCACGAAGCGCATCCGGTGAGCGCTCCCGCGGCGCTCTCGAAATTCCCTACCGCCGTTGCCTGGCAGGCTGCCAGGTCGAATGTCGTCGACGTCACCGACGCCGCACCCTTTCTGGCGTTGCACGTCAGCACCGCCTTCGACAACGAGCCGGCCAGCTTGGCCAGGCCGTCCGAGCAAGCCTGGGTGGCCGCCGTCGGCACGTAGCCGCCGAAACCGTCTCCTTGCGCAGTGGCGCTGGCCGCATCGCAGTAAATCACACCCGCGAGCGCATCGACCTCGGCCTCCGCGGCATTCGCGCGGCTCTCGATGTCGCCGCTGCCGAAGCAGCCCGGGATGCACGTGGGCTCTTTCAGCGCGAGCGACGAGAGACTGCCGAGGAAGCGGTAGCGCGCGACGTCCTCGCAGGCCTGGCCTTCGTAGGTCGAGCCCTTGAATAGTGCCGAGCTGTTCTTCGCGAGGCACTTGCGGTCGGAAGCCAGCAGCTTGGACGTCAGCTTGCCGAGACTCGCGTCGCACTTGCCGGCATCGGAGTCCGCCGGCGCGCATCCCGGAAGGAGCGGGTCGATTTCGCTGCAGAGTGAGAAGCTCCACAGCTCAACCCCGTTGCTGCCGTCGTCCGCGTTGAAGAAGAGCTTGCCTGCAACCGCCGTGAGGCCGGATGGGAAGGAATCGACGGCGCCGGGCTGGATGTCCTGCACGAGCGCGGTGCCGGCTGCCGTTCCGTCACTTCTCCACAGCTCGCAACCGTCGGCGTCGCAGGCCTGGAAGAAGAGAGTCCCGTCGACGTTGGCGAGCTCGGACGGGAAGGAGTCGGTGGCCCCTGCGACGATGTCCTTGACGAGCAGCGTCCCCGCCTCTGTACCGTCGCTCTTCCACAGCTCGTTGCCGTGATCCGAGTCGGAGGCATCGAAGAACAGTGTTCCGTTGACGACGACGAGCCCGGAGTCGCCGCCCGGGAACGAGCTGCCGCCGGTCTCGATGTCTTTGACCAGGAAAGTACCGGCCGCCGTGCCGTCGCTGCGCCACAACTCGCGGCCGTTGGTCCCGTCGTTGGCCGCGAAATACGCGGTGCCGCCGAGGTTGACCATTCCGGTGCCGCCTGGCGACGACGACGAGGCCCCGGCGCGAATGTCCAGCACCATCACGGTGCCGGCGCCAGTGCCGTCGCTGCGCCAGAGCTCAGTGCCAACAACGCCGTCATTCGCTGAGAAAAGCAGGATTCCGCCGAGATCGACGAGGTGCGACGGGTTGGAGCCGACGCTCGCGTTGATGTCCTTGACCAGGGTCGCCGTCGATACTCCGTCCGACTTCCACAGCTCATTGCCGGTCGTGCCGTCATCGGCGGTAAAGAACAGCGTGCCGGCAACCAACGTAAGGTTGTGGGGATTCGACGAGCCGCTCGGATTGATGTCGGCGATGCGCGCCGTGCCGGCGCCTGTTCCGTCGCTGCGCCACAGCTCGGAGCCGGTGGTTCCGTCGTTCGCGGCGAAATACAGGTGGCCGTTGGCGGCAATCATCGACGACGGTGTGGAGTCGCCTCCGCCCGCACGGATGTCGGCAACCATCTGCGTGCCGGCAAGCGTTCCGTCGCTCTTCCACAGTTCGACACCGTCGGTGCCGTCGTCGGCGTCGAAATAGACATTGCCGCCGAGCACGACGAAGCCGGTGCTGTCGCCGGGATTGGAGTCCCCACCCGGATTGATGGCCTTCACCATCGAGGTGCCGCCGACAGTGCCGTCGCTCTTCCACAGCTGGACGCCGTTGGCTCCGTCGTCGGCAGCGAAGATCGCAACGCCGCCCAGATCGGCGAAAAAGGAAGGGTTGGAGTCGCTGCCGGGGTTGATGTTCACCAAGGTGGCGGCTGCGCCGGCGACAGCGGGACAGGTGAGCAGCAGAAGCGACGCCACGAGCGGCCGCAGCGCGGTCTCAATGCGAGTTTCGTACATGGTTCCCTCCTCGAACGTGCGATCGAGGCCGGGAGCATCAACCTTCGCCCATCGTCAATCAAGGGCAACGCTGATTCTCGGCGACAGCGGAACGGCCGCTGATTCTCAGCGGCCTATGGCCTGCATCATTGCCTCGGGATAGCGGAGGCCGGCGGCGACGCCTTTCGGCGCGACTTCGTCGATGCGCGCCAGGTCGCCGGCCGTCAGCTTCACGTCGGCTGCCGCCGCGTTCTCCTCGAGGTACTTGCGACGCTTGGTTCCGGGAATCGGCACGATGTCCGGTCCTTGGGCGAGCACCCACGCCAGCGCGAGCTGGGACGGCGTGCATCGCTTACTCGCAGCGATCTGGCCGATGCGGGCGACGAGGTCGAGGTTCTTCGCGAAATTGTCGCCCTGGAAGCGCGGCGAGAAGCGCCGGTAATCGTCGGCCGCAAGATCCTCGAAACGGCGGATCTGCCCCGTGAGGAAACCGCGGCCAAGAGGACTGTACGCGATGAACCCGATGCCCAGCTCGCGGCAGGTCGCGAGGACGTCGTCTTCCGGATCGCGGCTCCACAGCGAATACTCCGACTGCACGGAGGCGATCGGATGCACTGCGTGGGCACGCCGCAGCGTTGCGCTGCCCGCTTCCGACAGTCCGATGAAACGCGTCTTTCCCGCACGCACCAGATCGGCCATGGCACCGACGCTTTCTTCGATCGGCGTGGCCGGATCGACGCGGTGGAGCTGGTAGAGATCGACGTGATCGACGCCGAGCCGCTTCAGGCTTCCGTCGCAGGCCGCGCGAATGTAGTCGGGACGACCGTTGATGCCGCGCACGGTGCGATTGGCCGTGTCGCGTACGATGCCGCACTTGGTCGCGAGCACGACCGCGCGGCGGCGGCCGCGGATCGCGCGTCCGACGAGCTCCTCGTTCGTGAAAGGCCCGTACATGTCGGCGGTGTCGAGGAAGTCGACACCGATCTCGATGGCACGATGGATCGTCGCGATCGATTCGGCATCGTCGGTGATTCCGTAGAACTCCGACATGCCCATGCAGCCGAGGCCCATCGCGGAAACCTCGAGGCCGTTCCTGCCGAGCTTGCGTCTCTCCATCACTTCCTCCTTTTTCGATTCAGCCGCCGCTGAGCGCTCCTACGATCTGCACGACCGATGCCGCGCGCAGAGCCGTCGCAACGTCGCGGGCGGCCTCGCCGTCGACGAAGATGCGCACGTGGGGCCGCACTCTTTCCTGCTCGTCGATCACCCGGAAGCGGATGCCCGGATGAAGGCGGTCGAGGTCGTCGAGAAGCTCGGCGAGCGTCGAGCCCGATGCGTCGACGACGGCGGCGCCTGCCGTATACGAGCGAAGCATCGTCGGGACCATCACGCGCATCACGCTGGTCGCGCGGGAACGACGGAATAAATCTCGGGCAGGTGCGAAGCGATGGTGCGCCACGATTCGCCGCCGTCCCTGCTCGCCCACAGCTCGCCGCCGGTGGTGCCGAGGTAAAGACCCGGCGGGTCGAGCGCGTCGATCGCGAACGCCTGGCGCTTTACGGTGAACCAGGCCTGTTCGGCCGGAAATCCGTGGTCGAGCCTTTGCCACGAAACGCCTGCATCCTGGGTGCGGTAGACGGCAGGCCGGCCGCCGGGGCTGGTGCGCGGCCACACGTCGCTGCCGTCCATCGGGAACACCCACGCCGTATCGGCGTCTCGCGGATGCGCGACGATCGAGAAACCGATGTCGCCGACATCGGCAGGCATGTTGCGTCCGATGCGCTCCCAGGTGCGCGAAGGACGGTCGATGCGATAGATGCCGCAGTGGTTCTGCTGCCAGATGCGGTCGGGCCGCGTCGGCGCCAGTGCGAGGTAATGGGCATCCTGGCCGTACTCGGGGTACGGATCCGGCATGAAGTTCGCTTCGACGCCGCCGTTCAGGGGGGACCACGTCGCGGCGTAATCGAGGCTCTCGAAGACGCCCCCGCTGGAGGTCGCGACGTACATGTGTCGCGCCTCGCGCGGATCGATGACGATCTGGTTCAGCAGGGGGCCGTCGGGGGTGCCGGAATCTGCCGGCACCCATTTCGGGTACATCGGGTTGTCGTTCCAGCCCGCGACGCTCGTCCACGTGACGCCGTCGTCTTCACTGCGGAACAGGCCTGGCGGCGAAGATCCCGCCCACCAGACGCCGGGCTCCGATGTTGCGCCGGGCTCGATCCAGAACGTGTGGCTCACTGCGCGAGCCGAAGCGGAGTCCTGCGCCTTCGGGAACGCCGGAGGACGAGCTGCTTCCTTCCACGTACGGCCAAGATCCGTCGAACGGAAAATCGTTGGACCGAGATGCCCGGTCTTCGCAGCCATCAGCAGCGTGCGCCGACTGCGCGGGTCGAGCACGAGATGATTGACGACCTGTCCGAGGAAATGCGGACCGCTGACGCGCCAGCGCTGGCGCTCGTCGTCCCCGTGATAAATCCACGCGCCCTTGCGAGTGCCGACGAGAAGAATCACGTGCGCAAAATACGACGAAGCGGCCGGCGACGCTACGTCGCCGGCCGCTCCGGATGAAGGTGGCCTGGGTTCGCCCCGCCTACGGCACCGCAGGAATCGGCAGCACCGAGCAGATGCACGCGTTGCCCGAAGCTTCGCACAGGGAGCCGAGAGAACAGGTGCCCGCGCAGCCCGGTGCCGTCGCCTGAGAGCAGGTCGGCAAACCGAGGGACTGGCACGCGCAGCTGCTGCCCGACGCGACGCAGACCGATCCGACGTCGCAGGTTCCGCCGCACACCGGCGCGATGGCGGATCCGCAGGTCGGAGCCCCCGGGGAGCCGCACTCGCAGGTGCTGCCGACGTTCGTGCAGACCTCGCCGGTCGGGCACAGTCCTCCGCAAATCGGCGCGGAAGCCTCCGAGCACTGCGGAACGCCGGTGCAGGCGCAGACTCCGCTCGAGTTGGCACACGCCTCGCCGAGCGGGCACTGGCCGCCGCAGACCGGCGCAGCCGAATCGGCGCAGTTCTGCAGCAGCGGCATCGTCGTCGTCGTCGTCACGCCGGAGTTGTTGCAGTTCGCACCATCCGGGAACTGGTAGGCGATGCTCTCGTTGCTCTGGCAGCGGATGTCCGACGTGAAGTCGAGCACGATCTTGCCGGGACCGGGAAGTCCGGCCGCGAGGTTCACCGCCGGATTCGATGTCGGCGCGATGCAGAAGATCGCCGAGCTCGTGGGCGTCAGAGCATCGGCCTGGCCGTCGGCGAGGATCGGATTGGGGAAACAACGCCTCGTGTCCAGGATCGAGCAGGTGCCGGCGCTGTTGGCCGAACAGTCGCTGGCTTGCGTGCACGGAATGTACCCGCGTCCGTCCGGATGCGTCTTGCCGTCGCAGTACATGTCGACAGGTCCGGTGTGGCAGCGCCCCACGGGCTCTCCGTTCGTGGCCGCATCGCAGAGGAAGCCGTCGCACTCGTTTTCGTCGACACCGGCGCCGCCGCCGGCCGTGCAGGTGCCGGCGCCGGTTGCCGCGCAGTCGGCGTCCGAGAAGCATCCCTGGTTGCCGTTGCCGCTGCAGACGCGGCACGGGCAGTTCGCGCCGCCGGGCGTATCGCAGGGAAGCTGCGCGGTGACGCTCTGCGCGCCGGTGGACGACTTGAGGTCGATCAGCAGTCCCGCACCGCTGATGTTCGAAGTCGACGACGGCAGGCAGTCCCAGCTCGTCGGACCGAACGTCGCATGCACGCCGTTCACATCGCAGGCTCCGCCGCCAAGGCCGCTGCAGGTGCCACCTCGGATGCCGTCGTTCGGCACCGGGTCGCCATTGCACGTCGGGCACGGCGCGGTCGTGCTCGAGCCGAGGTAGACGATCGAAGCCAGGCTGAGGTGGTCGTGCCACTCGCCGGTTCTCAGGTTCATCGTGCCCGAGTAGTTGGAGCGAATGCGATTGACGACGCAGGCAGGCGTACCGCCGGAAGACAGCGCCAGCGGGGCGCCGAAGTAGCAGCGGCAAGTCGGGTCGGACGTCCCGCAGTGCGCGGGATCCGATCCGTCGATGACCGAGCACGTCTTGGTCGAATCCGACGTGCAGCGGCAGTTCGATGCCGGGCTTGCGGTGTTCGTGTTCAGCGTGATCGCGCAGTTCTGGCACTGGTCGTCGCAGGTCACGTTGATCGTGTCGTTGCTGAAGTCCGGGATGTCGACGTCGTCGGCCTGGCCCGACCAGCCGGTGCTGAGCGAAGTCTTCGAACCCGCCACGGTGCCGTACTTCGCATGGATCAGGCGGTGGATCGTCGCCGGCGCGCAACCGCCGGTGCCGGGCGCGTGGCAGCTGCACTCCGAGCCGTTGCTCATGCACTGGGTGCCGTTCGGGCAGGCGCCGTCACACTGCGGGAACGTCGAGCCGCAGGAATTGCCGGGCAGCGTCGTCGTCGGGCTGACGGTCGTGGTCGTGGTTACCGGCAGCGTCGTCGTCGTGTTGGCCGAGCCGTCCATCACGTACGAATCGCGCGACAGCGCCGAGCCGTGCTGGTCGGCGCTCAGCTTCGAGCAGGCGAGCAGGCTGGCTTCGTCATTGCCGCAGGCGTGCAGCTTGGAGAGGACTTCGGAAGAGAAGTTGCAGGCCGCGCCGACCTTGGCGAGGAACTTCTGGTCGGCCTTGGCGATGCGGCCGCGCGGATCGGAGCTGTTGCAGTCATACGCGGGCGAGGTGTCGGTCTGGTCCCTGGTGTTCTGGCAGCGGCGCAACTCCTGCAGTCGCGTACGCACGATGTTGGACGTGCCCTTGCCGATCTTGCCCTGGCACTTGAGCAGCGGGGCCAGCAGCCGCTCGGTCGGCTGTCCTTCGGCGTCGCTGGCGACCTTGCCGCCGTGGACCTCGGCCAGGGAGAGGATGCACTGGGCGACTTCGTCGAAGTTGTCGATGCCGTGGGTGGCGCCGCCATCGTCGGCAGTGGCGGCCGGCGGCGGGCAGGCGCTGTACTCGGACAGGAGGTCCTTCGAGAAAGTGCAGGCCGTCGTGATCGCGTTGGTCACATCGCTGCGAAGAGTCGCGAGCGTGTCGCTCGAGTCGGCGACGGCCACGGAGTTGCAGTCATCGCCGATCGGCCTCTCGCCGAGGCTCTGGCGTACGTGGCACGCGATGATGACCTTGCTCACTGCCGCCTCGTAGCTCGATGCGGCGCGGGCCACCGCGTCACGGCACCCGACCTCTGCCGAGTTGAGAGCAACGGCCGGCACCGGGACGGCAGCCAGCGCGCAGATCGTCGCAAGAAGGAAAAGTCGCTGCTGAATGCGCATCGGAAGGTCCTCCCGCTCGAAATCGTCGGCGCCGCTCGGTCCACGTGGGCCTCGGCGCGCCCCGAGTTCCGGCCGGGCACGTTGGCCAGACCAAGCCTCGAGCCGACCACTCCCGGATATGCTACTTACATAACCCTAAACAAGGGGTTTTGGAGGAAAATTTCCGGGGAACGCGAAACTGCGAGATTCCGGATTCGTGACGGATCGCACCGTCAGGTCCCCTTCCGGGGGTGCAGCCCTGACGGCGCGGGATTTGCCCAGACCGTTGCCGGCGCGGCATTGCTCACGGGGGCGTTGTCGGCAGCACCGAGCACTGGCAGGCATTGCCGTTCGCCTCGCACAGCGAACCCGCCGAACACGTTCCGGCGCAGCCGGGGGCGCTCGCCGAGGAGCACGTGGGCAGCCCGTCGGACACGCATCCGCAGGTGCTGCCGGAAGCGATGCACGTGAAGCCGACATCGCAAGTGCCACCGCAAGCCGGCGCGACCGCCGCTGAGCACGCGGGAACTCCTGCGGAGCCGCACTGGCAGGTACTGCCGATGTTCGTGCAGTTCTCACCGGTCGGGCAGAGCCCCCCGCAGATCGGCGCCGATGCCTCCGAGCACTGCGGCACGCCAGTGCAGACGCAGGTTCCCGACGAGTTGGCGCACGCTTCACCGACGGGGCAGGTGCCGCCGCAAGTCGGCGCGGCGGTATCTTCACACGGAACGATCGGCAGAGTCGTCGTCGTCGTGACACCCGAGTTCGCGCAGTTCGCGCCGTCGGGGAACTGGTAGGTGACGCTGTTGTTGCTCTGGCAGCGAATGTCGGAGGTATAGCTGAGCGTCAGATCGCCGGGCCCGGGCAGTCCCGACGCGATGTTGATCGCAGCGTTCGCGACCGGCGCGATGCAGAAGATCGACGAGCTCGTCGGATTGTACGTGTCGGAGACTCCCGTCTCGAGGATCGGATCCGGGAAGCAGCGTCTCAGGTCGATGACCGTGCAGTTGCCGGCGCCGCTCGTCGTCGCGCAGTCGGTGTTGTTCTGGCACGGGATGAAGCCGCGCCCGCCGGTCTCCGTGATGCCGTCGCAGTACTGGTCCACAGGACCGGTGTGGCAGTGGCCCACCGGCTCTCCATTCGTGGCCGCATCGCAGAGGAAGCCGTCGCACTCGTTGAGGTTGACTCCGGCTCCGCCTCCGTCGGTGCAGTTGCCTGATCCGGTCGCTGCGCAGTCGGCGTTCGTGAAACAGCCCTGGTTGCCGTTGCCGGTGCAGACGCGGCACGGGCAGTTCGTGCCGCTCGGCGTGTCGCAGGGAACCTCGGCGGTCACGCTCTGGGGCTCCGTCGACGATTTCAGATCGACCAGCAAGCCGGAACCGCTGATGTTCGCAGCGGCCTGGGGCATGCAGTCCCAGCTCGTGTCGCCGAACGTCGCGTGCACGCCGTTCACGTCGCAAGCGTTGCCGCCCTGGCTGCAGGTGCCGCCGCGGATGCCATCGTTCGGCGTCGGGTCGTTGTTGCAGGTGGGGCACGGCGCAGTCTTGCTGATCCCGAGGAAGACCGCGGAAATCAGATGGGCGTGGTCGTGCCACTCGCCGGTCCTCAGGTCCATCGTGCCGCTGTAATCCTGGGCGTTGCGGCTGATCACGCAGGCCGGCGTGCCCCCGGAGGACAGCGGCAGCGGCGCGCCGAAGTAGCAGCGGCAGGTCGGGTCCGTCGTTCCGCAGTGGGCGACGTCGGAGCCTTCGATGACCGAGCAGGTCTTGGTCGAATCCGACGCGCAGCGGCAGGTGGAAGCCGGATCGCCCGCATTCGTGTTGAGCGTAACCGCGCAGCTCTGGCACTGGTCGTCGCAGGTCACGTTGACCGTATCGTTGTTGAGATCGGGCACGTCGACGTCGTCGGCCTGGCCTGACCAGCCCGTGCTGAGCGAGGACTTCGAGCCGGGCACGAAGGCCTTCGAGTGGATCCGGCGGTGGATGGTCGCCGGCGCGCAGGCTCCGCTGCCAGCAGCGTGGCAGCTGCAATCCGAGCCGTTGCTCGTACAGACCGTGCCGTTCGGGCAGCTGCCGTCGCATTGCGGGAACGTCGAGCCGCAGGTGTTGGCGGGCAGCGTCGTCGTCGTTGCACCCTCGAGCGTCGTCGTCGTCTCCTGCAGCGTCGTCGTCGTGTTGGCCGAGCCGTCCATCACGTACGAGTCGCGCGCCAGCGCCGAGCCGTGCCGGTCCGCGCTGAAGCGGGCGCAGGTAAGAAGGCTCGCTTCGTCTTCGCCGCAGGCGTGCAGCTTGGAGAGCACTTCGGGAGAAAAGTTGCAGGCCTCGCCGACCTTCGCGAGGAACTTCTGGTCCGCTTTGGCGATGCGACCGCGTGGATCGGATCCCGCGCAGTCGTAGGCCGGTGAGCTGTCGCTCGCGTCCTTTTCGGCCTGGCAGCTGTCGGCTTCCTGCAGGTGCGCGCGCACGATGGCCGAAGTGCCCTTGCCGAGCCGGCCCTGGCACTTGAGCAACGGCTTGAGAAGAAGCTCGGACGGATGCCCCTGCGCGTCCTGGCCGAGCTTGCCGGAATGCGTTTCGGCAAGCGCGATGATGCACTGGGCAACCTCGTCGAAACTGTCGATGCCCTGGCTGGCGCCGCCGTCGTCGGCGGTTGCGGCCGGAGGCGGGCAGGAGCTGTACTCGGAGAGCAGATCGCGCGACGACTGGCCGCATGCTCTGTCGATTCCGTTGATGACATTGGCGCGCAGGCTGGACAGAGTGTCGCCGGAGTCGGCTACGGCGACGTTGTTGCAATCCTCGTCGAGCGATCGCTGTCCCGTGCCCTGCTGCATGTGACACGCGAGGATGAGCCTGCTCACGGCGGTCTCGTAGCTCGCTGCCGATCGCGCCACCTCGGCGCGACACGCAATGTCGGCGGAACTGATCGCCAGGGCAGTTGCCGGCGCGCCGGCCAGGACACCGATCACCGTCACAAGGACGAAACGCTGCTGCGGAATGCGCATCGGACGAGCCCTCCGGTCGGAACGCCGACCGGTCCATTGGGGCGGAGCGGGCGGGGGCGCCCCCGCAGCTCGCGCGGTCCGGCGCTGAAACCCCGATACGCTACTTACACGAAACTCAACAAGAGCCTGCGCGGGAAAGCGGCACGCGGATCAGTCCAGACGAACCCCTCTGCCTGGGGTGACGACGATTGCGGGGTGACGGCGCGCGAGCGAGGCGCAGCGCGACTGACATCAAAAACTGAGAGATTTCAAAAACTTGCCCGCCGCGCTGCGAGCCCGGTCACAAGTGTCGGAGTGCCCGCACGCCCGCTCGAGCCCAAAAGATTTTTCTCATCCGGGGGCCGCCGTACCTCCCCGCACGAGGCGGAGCACGGCATCGCGCATCTTCTCGAAGTGGAGGGGCACGCCGGTGTCGATGGCCGTGATCACTCCGAACGCCAGCACCGCAAGCAGCTCGGCGACCGCCGAGGCATCGACGTCGGGGCGAACGGAACCGGCCTGCTGGCCGCGCTCGACGACGAGGGCGACCCGCTCGGCAGCACCGGCCAGGAGTGTCACGAATCTCTTTTTCAGCAGCGGCGAGCGGGCGCAGGCGTCCAGCACCCGGTGGATCTCCATCGCCATTGCAGCGGGCCTGTGTCCGCTGACAGCAGCCCCCGACACGATGGCAGCGAAGCGCGTGATGGTCTCCTCGAGGTCGCTGGCCCCGTCCCCGGCGACGATGATGGCATCGAGGAAAGACCGGAAGACCTTCTCCATGACGGCTTCGAGGAAGTCGTCCCGGTCGCGGAAGTGGACGTAGAAAGCTCCGCGCGTGAAGCCCGCCCGGGCGCAGATGGAATCCAGGCTTGGCGCATCGAGCCCCCGCGCTGCGAATTCGGCCAGACCGGCGGCCACCAGGGCATCGCGGGTTTCCTGCTTCGAGGCAGCCCTGTCCTTGCTCACGGTCATCGGATCACCGGCTGCGAGGCTAATCTGGCCTGTCCCGAGGGGGTAACGGGTATTGACATACGCGTTCGTATGAAGGCAGCATCACTGCATACGATTTCGTATGTGAGACAGCCCATGGCCACACCCCTCACCATTCCTTCTATACCAATCCACGCGCTGGAGACCGTCCGTATCTGGACACTCCACCTTCTGTGCCTGGTGCTGCCGCTGACCTGCATCGCGTTCGGACTGACCGCGCCCCATCCATGGTGGGGCACCCTGCCGTTTGTTGCGGTGCTCACCGCGTCGATCGTGGCGGACATGCGTTCGCCGGCCGAGCGCCGCCAGCCCGACGTGACGATGCCCGGATGGCCATTCGACGGCGTGCTCTACGTGCTGGTGGCCGCGCAGCTGCTGAGCGTCGCCCTGGTGGTGCACATGATCGCCGTGGCCGGTTTCTGGCGCATCGACACGCTGGTCGGGATCCTTCTTGCCGGAGTCAATTCGGGCTATTCGGCCATCGTCGTCGCCCACGAGCTGATCCATCGAAAGGAGAAGCACTTCCAGTGGCTCGGACGCCTGCTGCTGGCCACCGCGCTCTACGATCACTTCGCGATCGAACACGTGCGCGGCCACCACGCGCGCGTCGGAACCTCGGAAGATCCCGCGACGGCCCGTTTTGGCGAAACTGCGCTGCAGTTCCTGCGTCGCACCGTGCCTGCCCAGTGGAAAAGCGCGTGGAAGCTCGAAATGCGGCGTCTTGGCGACGAATCCATGACGTGGAGCGATCGCCGCATGCTTTCCAATCGCATGCTGCACGGGATCGTCGCCGAGTGGAGCGTTCCGCTCGTGCTCGCGCTCGTGCTCGGAGCCGGCCCCGCCGTCGTCTACGTGCTGCAGGCCGCGCTCGCAGTGCGGCTGCTCGAGGCCGTCAACTACTTCGAGCATTACGGCCTGCAGCGGTCGGGCCGCCGCGTCGGCGCCACCGATTCGTGGGATACCGACTCGTGGTTCACGCTGTACACGCTGGTCGGGCTGTCGCGCCACGCCGACCACCATGCCAACGCGTCGAGGCCCTACCAGCAGCTTCGCTATTTCGACGACAGCCCGAAGCTGCGCTACGGCTACTTCGCAACGGTCTGCTGGCTGATGTTCCTCAACGCGAGCTTCCGCGCGGACATGGCAGGCCGCCTCGAGGAACACCGCCTCGGACCCTACGCAGAATCCGCCCGGGAAGCCCGGGCGGCCTGACGCTGCGGAGCGCCCGTCGCGCTCCACGCGTCTCCTTTCCTCGCGTCATCCGTCGCGGCGCCGCGCCGTCGCACCGCGGGCCGCGTGAAGTCGGCACTGCGGTGGGCTAGGGTGCCCTCAATGCGCGCGCGAATCGCCGCCGTCCGGGCCGGCATCCTCGGCTCGGGCCTGGCCGGGGCTGGCTTCGGGCGCCGGGGCCTTGTCCGCGGCGCGGCACCGGCCTTCGTTGCCGCCGCAGCGGTAGTCATGGCTCTCGCCCCCGCTGCCGGCGCCGCGACCACCGGATCGGTGTTCCACATCGACCGCAACAAGAACCGCAACCAGGTGCACTACGGCATCCACGTCGACGACAAGTGCCGCCCGGTAGGCAGCGACCCCGTCTACAACTACTGGCTCAAGCGCGAGCACGATCCGGCCGTCACCGAGCCGCTGCGGATGTTCCAGCAGGCGGCCTATGGCTTCCAGAAACAGCAGGTCGAGGACGACGGGCGCATCGAGCTGAGGCTGCGCGCCCTGCCCGATCACCAGCTCGTCGTCCGCGTCGCAACGGTCAGCGGAGGCTGCAAGGTCGAAACGTTCGCGACCATCGACGGGCAGCAGGCGTATCTCGACAAGGTATTCGTGTTCGCCGACGACGGGATCTTCGTGCCGACCCTTCGCTACGTCGAGCTGTACGGGCACAGCAACGACGGGCATGCCGTGTACGAGAAAATCACGGTGGATCGCTGACCGGCATGGGACGTACCCTCAAGCGTTATGTCCTTCGCGAGGTTTCCGCGGCCTTCGTCGCGGCCGTCAGCCTGGCGGTTTCGGTGCTGTTCGTGCTGCGCATCGTCGAGTTCGTCGATCTCGCGTTCGCGCGCGGGGTGCCGGCGCGGCTGGTCGGCGCGCTGGCCGGGTTCATCGTCCCGTCGTACCTCGAGGTCGCGATCCCGATGGGGGCGCTGCTCGCCGTCGTCGTGGTCTTCGCTCGCCTCGGCAGCGACGGCGAGCTTCTCGCGCTGCGCGCGTCGGGGCTCGCGCTCGGCCAGCTCGCGGCGCCGCTGGTAACGTTCAGCATCGCCATCGCGGTCGTCAGCCTGTTGCTCGGCGTCTGGGCGAGGCCCTGGGCCAACCGCGGCATCGACTCGACCACCTATCAAATGGCGCGCACGCGCCTGACGGCCTCCTTGCGGGAGGGAGTCTTCAATACCTGGTTCGGCGGCGTCATCCTGTTCGTCGACCAGCTCGACGCGAAATCGGGGACGATGCACGACGTGATGCTGGCCGAGGAGCGCGAGGAGTTCGGGCGCAAGACGATCTTCGCGAGCGACGGCCGCGTCGAGTCGAACGAAGACGCACGTACCGCCTACCTCGCGCTGACCAACGGCAGCCTGCTGACGTACCATCCGAGCGGCAAGTACCAGGACAAGACCGACTTCGACTCCCTGGAAATGAACCTCGATCTCGGGGAAGACGAAGGCCTCGACCCGATGAGCCACGGCGGACCGCCTGCGATGAGCCTGCAGGCGCTTCTCGACCTGCGCCGCGAGCACCTCGAGCACGGCGAGAGCCCGATCGAGGAAGACATCGAGCTGCAGCGCAAGCTCGTGCTGCCGGCGGCGGCGCTGCTGCTCCCGTTCATCGGCGTGCCGCTCGGTGCGATGGGCAGGCGTGGCGTCAAGTCGCGCGGCCTGCTGCTGAGCACCATCATCGTGCTGCTGTACTACCTGGCGCTGACCGTGTCGGTGACGCTCGCGCGCGAACAGGTCGTCCCCACTCCGGTGGCCATGTGGCTGCCCGACGCGATGCTCGCGATGCTCGCCGTCGCGCTGTATCGCCGCGCGGCCTCCGAGAGCCGCACCCTGGTACCGGCGTGGCTGCCCGGGCTGAGGCACCGAGCGTGAACCTGCTGTCGCGCTACATCGTCGGCATCTACCTGCGCACCTTCCTGCTCTGCATGGTCGGTGCGACGGGCCTGCTGCTCATCGTCGAATTCTTCACGCGCATCGGCGACTTCGCGTCCTACAACTCGCAGCCGTCCCTGGTTGCCGCGTATTTCGCGCTGAAAATCCCGACCTGGCTCGATGACGTCTACCCCGCAGCGTCGCTGCTCGCCGTTCTTCTCGGCGTCGGCAGCCTCGTTCGAAGCAACGAGATCCAGGCGATGCGCTCCTGCGGCATCAGCGTGCTGCGCCTGTCGCTGCCGCTGGTGCTGACGACGGCCGCGCTGAGCGTCGTCGCGCTGGTCTGGAGCGAGGTCGTCGTTCCGCCGTCGGCGGCGCGGGCGCGCACGATCAAGGACATCGACATCAAGAGCATGGCCTCGCGGGGACAGCTCGATGCAACGTCGCTGTGGCTGCAGGTGCCCGGCGGCTTCCTCAACATCGACTACTTCGATGCGACCAACAACGAGCTCGAAGGCATCACGCTGCACGCGGTGGACGACAAGTTCCACCTGACGAGCCTGATCGAAATTCCCAAGGCGAGCTGGAAGAGCGGCCGCTGGCAATACGACGACGGCACGCTGCGGCGTTTCGCTCCCGACGGAAGCTTCACGTACGAGCCGCTCGCCGAGCGCAACGTCGACCTCGGCGGGACACCGGAAGAATTCCGCAGGAAATCGCCGAAGGCCGACGAGTTCACGATACGCCAGCTCGCCGAGCGCGTGCGCACTCTCGAAGCCAAGGGACTCGATCCGGCCGGATTCGAGACCGACCTGCAGTTCAAGTTCGCACTGCCGCTTTCCGGCATCATCACGGTGCTGATCGGGTTGCCGCTGGCCATTCGCGGCAATCCGCGCTCGGGCTCGGCCCAGCACATCGGCACCGGCATGGGCATGTGCTTTCTCTACTGGCTGACGCAGGCCCTGACGGTGGCGGCCGGACACGGCGGGTCGCTGCCGCCGGTGGCTGCAGCGTGGTCGGCCAATGCGTTGTTCCTCCTGGTCGGAGGGTTGCTGGCGCTCAGGAACTGAAAGACGCGCTCGCCGCGCGCGGGCATTGGTAGCGCTAGTGGGCGCGGAAGTGCGCGAGCGCGCGACCGCCGAAGAGGCTGCGCACCGCAGCCAGCAGCGTGCGATGCTCGGCTTCATGGTACGGCGTGGACGGCGGAAGCTCGCTCAGCATGATGCGGTGGATCCTGCCGAGGCTGTGGTAGGGCACCGTCGGCAGCAGGTGGTGGAGGGCGTGGAAGCGAAGGCCCACCGGGGCGAGCATCGCATCGATCCACGATCCTCCCGAAAGATTGACCGAGTCGCGGTACTGCTCGAGCAGGTCCATCGGCGCGCCGTCGTTGAGGTAACGGTGCGCGACCAGCGTGCGCACGTGGTTGAACACGAGCACGAGGCTGGACACGAGGTACCACTCGAAGACCCACGACGGCCGGATGATGCCAGCCACGACCACGCCGATCATCGTCCAGCACACCAGCGCGGTCGCGCCTTCCTCGATCATCCAGCGCCGCGCCATTCGTCCTTCGGGCATCTTGCGCTTGTAGGCCGGGTTGATGACCAGCGTCGACATGTAGTTCACGACGAACGGGCGAAGCGGCGGGATGACGTAGGAGAGCGGCCCGAGGATTCCCCAGCGGATCACCAGCAGCCCCGGAACGAAGACCAGCGGAAGGATCGAGCCGACGACCTTGGCCTTGCTCCATTGGCCGATCGGCTGGTACTCGGGATCACGATCGGTGCCGAAGATCATGCGCCGGTGATGCTCACCGTGGGAGCCGACGTACATGAGGCTCGGTACCAGCAGCGGGAACCCGATCAGCAGGGACCAGAGGATCTCGAAGCCGGGCACCGAGCGGCGTTTGAGGTGGGCCAGCTCGTGGATGAACAGCACCGCGCGGTAGAGCGCGAACGTCGCGACGAACACCGCCAGGCACCAGACCGGCGAGAACCTGTGGGCGCGGATTGCCAGGACGAGCGCGGTCCAGCCGAGCGTCGCTGACGCCAGCAGGTCCGCGTAGTAGATCCAGGGCCGGGGTCGGAACAGTGAGGTGTATCGGCGCCGCAGCGCGGCAGGGCTGTGATCCACCTCGATGGTCTCGCCGGGCGAGACGACTGTCCCTCCGTCAGAGCTGCTCATAAAGGGTAGTACCGTTGTGCCAGCCGCGGCCTCGCATGACAATCGCCGCGACTGGACGAGACCGGGTGAGGCTACAGGCTTGTATTAGCGGCCGGCGCGGTACGCGCCGCGCCGGTCGCCCCCCAAGCCCGGGAATTTCCGCTAACTACCTGTTATTGCTGACGAATATAAGAATTTAACGAAGTGTCCGGTCGCGCAGGATGCGCCAGAGCAGCGGCCACCCGTAGACGAAAGGATGTCGCCGCTGCCGGTCGCTGACTTCGATGGCGACCCCGCTGTGCCGGGTCAGCTTCCAGATCGCGTACGGGAACCAGTCCCCGAAAGTCGCCGCCGACTTGAGGAGGCGCACGACGTACAGGGCCTTGGCGGGCCGCAGCTTGCGCTTCCACGCTGCGACGATGGCCTCGCGGGCAGGCTCCGCCATCCGGACCTGCACGGACCCGTCGTCGACCCGGCCCTGGACCAGTCCCCGCCGCACGAGGACCTCCACCGCGAGGGCGGCGACCTTGTCGTAACGAGCGGGCTCGGACTCGTAGATGGACCGGATCGTCTCGGGAGTCTCGGCGCGAAGCTCGGTCGTATACGTCGCGCGGAAACCGGCCTGCCACAAGTACTCGACGGTCACGGCCTGGGGGAACAACGCGAGCATGCGGCTGACCATCGTGACGACGGCTTCGGCCGCGTCGGCGGCGACGAGAGAGCGAGTGTCCCAGTCGCGCGCGTAAACGACGGCCGACGGCTGGCAGAAGCGTGCCCACACGATCGGATTGGAGCTCTCCGGCCGGCAAGCAGCGGAAAAATCCGCGCGAGAGATGATGTTGTACTTCATGCGAAGCGCGTGGCCCTTCCACGGCAGCTCGACGTAGTAGACGTTGGGCGGAAGCAGCGCGTTCGACAGCGCGAGCAGCTTCGACGAGTAGGCCGCGCGGTACGAGTCGACGATGGTGTAAAAATCGAGCACGCCGCCGTCGACGTACTGTTTTCTCAGGCACGAGCCGTAGAACAGGATTGCCGAAACGGCGGCGCCGTGGCGCCGCCGGATTTCTTCGGCGAGTGCGAGAGCCTCGGGCGCGACCTGTGCGCGCTGCTCGCGCTCCATCCACGCGACGAGCTCGGAGCGGGGATCACGATCCACGTGGCAAGTATCTCAGCGGGTCGAAAGGAAGCGAATGCGGTGGTCGGCCAGCAGGCTGGCGCGGCGACCGGCAACCGGCGGGAACATTTCCCCGTCGAGAGAGATGCCGCAGTCGAGTACGAGGTCGACCTGCTCGACGTTGCGGCTCGCGTAAAGCGCGGTCACGTCGGCGTCTCGCTTCGGGGGAATGCCGCGAAGCACGCGCGCGAGCTCCTGGGGCCGACGAAGGCAACCGGGCCCCAGCGTCGTGAAGCGGATGCCGCCCGGGCCTTTGCCCCAGAACGGCCGGATCCCGGCGAACAACCGGTGCAGCGTCGTCGCCATCAGCAGCTGGAACTGACCGGCGTCGAGCCTTGCGCCGTCGAGATCCACCGTGATCGGGTCGATCGTCAGCGGGTGCTCCTCGCCGTCGGTCGCAACTGGCGCCCGACCGGTAATCGCGCGCGCGACGAGCCCGGCCGTGACGACCGCGCTTCCGAACGCACCCTGCGCCTTGCCCTTCGGGAAAATCCGGTGCGTCAGCAGCGTGCCGCGGTAGATCACGCCGACGCCGAAAAACGTGCCCCAGTGATCCACGCCGTCCGGCTCGAGCGTCATCCGCAGCGCCGCGCGCCGCACCAGCCATTCGCCCACGCGTCCCGAGCGCGCACGCGTCACGAGGCGATCGATCGCCACGCGCGCGTCGCGCGGGCTTCCGATGTCGTAGGCGCTCATGCTCGTGCGGCCGGTGCGAAGCGGCGCGATGATCGGCAGCTCGCGAGGATCGCCGTTCCTGCCGAACGGCGACCCCTCGCGCAGCACTTCGGTCAGCGTTTTCTGCAGCGTGCCGTCGCCGCCGTTGACAGCGAGGATGTCGACGCGAGCGGCCGCCAGCTCGCGCAGTGCATCGGGGTTGTCGGTCTGTGCGCGCACGATCTCCGGATAGCGACGCAGGTGCTCGAGCACTTTGCCGGCGCGGGCGCCGCCGCCTCCGGCATTCAAGTTGGTCAGTACCCCGATGCGCACGAGGTCGTCCCTAACTTCGTTGGATGCCAAAAACCAGCACGCCGTCGCTGCGTCGGCGGCGGCATCATGCGACCGTCTGTTTTCTGGCGGCGAAGACCGCTTCGACGGCGACGCGATCGGCTTCCTTGTCGACGTCGAGCGCCGCTTCGGCAAACGGCAGCTCGACGGCATCGACGTTCGCTCCGATCACGGCCGACGCCCTGGCCAGGGCCTGCCGCAGGTCCAGGCGGCCGAGAAGGAACAACACGAGACTCATGGGACCGAACGCGCGCACCAGTTTCCACGGCGTCTTGCGGAATTCCTCCGCGCCCCTCCAGAACAGCGCGACGTCCTGCGCTCGCGGCGTGCGCAGCAGGAACAGGTTGGCGCCCGAATACTTCTCACCGCGAAGAGGAATGAACGTGCGCGGCTGGTCGGGAAAGCGGCGGCGGTAGACGGCCGACGCAACCAGGCCGACGACGAAGTCGGCGGAGCTGGCGGAGGCGGCCTCGACGAACGCTGCGACGATCTGCCCGGTCAGCAGCGGATGGTCGGCCGTCGTCACCAGCAGCGAGCTTTGCGCCGGAAGCGACGCGAAGAAATCGGCGACGCTCGATGCAGGCGAGACACCGCAGCGATGGTGCCTCAGCACAGGTGGTGATGCCGCGCTGAGCGCAGCCAGGCGGGAGGTGCTCGACGGCAAATCGGGATCGTCGCTGCTGATGGCGATCGAATCGGCAACGCCGCTGGCCAGGATCGCATCGACGACCCTCTCGAGCATCGGGACACCGGCGATCTCGACGAGAGCCCGATGACGCAGCCCGGAGGAATCGGCCACCGCATCGCCGCTGGCCCGGCGCCCAGCGAGAACCAGCGCTGCGACAGTCATTGCCGGTATACTAGCAGGCGGCGGCAAAAGGCCCATCTGCGCACGGGAAACGATCGCTGTTCGCACGCGGAGCAGCCCATTCGGGCCTGTTGCCGAACCGGCCCTCCAGCGGTATTCAGGAGTGTCCCGATGCAACTCCTCCTCGTACTGTCGCGCCGCTACCCGAAGCGCACCGTGATCATGCTCGTGTGCCTGACGCTGGCCGCCATGGCGGAAGGCGTCGGCATGTCGAGCCTGATGCCTCTGCTCAGCATGGTGACCGGGCAGCACGGCAACGAGTCGGGGCTCGAGCATGCGGTGCGCGCCAGTCTTGCCGCCGCGCACATCGAGCCGACGCTGAGCGTGCTGCTGCTGCTGATCCTCGGCGGCAGCATCCTCAAGGCAGGGCTGACTCTGGTTGCCCAGCGCGAGGTCGGCTACACCGTCGCGCACGTCGCGACCGATCTTCGCCTGGCGCTGCTTCGCGCGCTCCTGCAGGCCCGCTGGCTCTACTACGTGCGGCAGCCGGTCGGGATGCTCGCCAACGCGTTCGCGACCGAAGCCCAGCGCGCGTCCGAAGCCTACCTCTACGGCACGATGCTCATCACGCAGGTGATCCAGACCCTGCTGTACGTCGGCATCGCGGCCGCCGTGTCGCTTCCGACGACCATCGTCGCGTCGGCCATCGGGCTGGCAACCATCGCCATGCTGTCGGGCCTGGTGCGCAAGACCAAGCGCGCCGGCATCAAGCAGACCGACCTGATGCGCACGCTGATCGCTCGCATGACCGACGTGCTCTATGCCGTCAAGCCGCTCAAGGCGATGGCGCGGGAGCCGCTGGTGGCACCGCTGCTCGAGCACGAGACCGAGAGCCTCAATCGTTCGCTGCGCAAGCAGGTGCTGACGAAGGAAGCGGTGCGCGCGATCCAGGATCCGTCGCTGGTGGCGCTGATTGCCGGTGGCCTCTACATCGCGACGACGTTCTGGCAGATCCCCGTCGACAGCGTGCTGATGCTTTCGCTCGTGTTCGCGCGCGCGCTGTACAGCCTGCAGAAGGCGCAGAAGATGTTCCAGGAGATGGCCGCGCGCGAGAGCGCGTTCTGGTCGTTGCGCAAGACGATCGAGATCTCCGAGCTCGAAGCCGAAGTCGCGTCCGGCACCAGGGAGCCCACATTCCAGCGCGCGCTGACGGTGCGCGACGTCGATTTCGCGTACGACGAGCGGCCGATCCTGGCCGGCGCGAGCCTGGCCGTGATGGCAGGCGAAGTGACGGCAATCGTCGGGCCCTCGGGGGCAGGAAAGACCACGATCGCCGACCTCGCGCTCGGCCTGGTGCGTCCCACCCGCGGGGAAGTCTATCTCGACGACGTGCCGCTGTCGGAGATCGACGTCGGCAAGTGGCGCCACCGCGTCGGCTACGTGCCGCAGGAGATGCTGCTGCTGCACGACGACGTGATGCTCAACGTCACGCTCGGCGATCCGGCCCTGACGCAGGCGGATGTCGAGGAAGCGCTCCTTGCCGCCGGCGCTGCCGATTTCGTACGCGACCTTCCGCAAGGCCTGCGCACCCCTCTCGGCGAGCGCGGCGCGCGTCTATCCGGCGGCCAGCGCCAGCGCATCGCGATCGCAAGAGCGCTCGTGCATCGCCCGAGCCTGCTGATCCTCGACGAGGCGACGGCGGCGCTGGATCCGGCGAGCGAGGCCGGCATTTACGAAACGGTGCGGTCGCTTCGCGGGCGCACGACGATCCTGGCGATTTCGCACCAACCGGGACTGCTCAAGGTGGCCGATCGCGTGTTCCGCCTTTCGGGCGGCAGGATCGTCGAGCTCGAAGGCAGCGAGCGCTACGCCGATCACGACGCGGCGCTGTACGCGGTCGAACAGGACGGAGAACGGCCGCTTGCGGCCACCGCGGTGTCTCGTTGACATGCGCAAACGGCTCGGCTCTTAGTTGACCCTCCGGGGACGGCGCGCACGGCGCGTTGGGAGATCTCCATGCCTTTCCTCACGACCAGGCGGATCATTTCGCGTATCTTTCCGGATCCGGGTCGCCTTCCTGCCGCCGGCGTTCGCGACCTTCCGCAGAAAATCGTGCTTCCGGCCCGGCCGGACTCCGCGCCGTCCGACAAGCCGCCGGTGCGCATCTACGTAGGCACCGAGGCCGGCCAGTACCGCGCCGAACGGGTCTTCATCTACTCCGTCGACAAGGTTCGCGACCTCTCGCGCGACTACGAAATCCACCTGATGAAGGACGTGCGCGGCTACGACCGGCGCTGGTGGCTGACGGGTTTCACGAATTATCGATTCGCGATCGCCGAGTGGGCCGGCCCCACCGGACGCGCGATCTACAACGACGTCGACCAGGTGTGGCTGTCGGATCCCGCCGAGCTGTTCGACTCCGACATGCACGGCAAGGGCTTCCTTGCGATCTCTCCTGACGACACCGCCGTGATGTTGATCGACTGCGAGCGCATGCGCACGCTGTGGACCCGCGACATCGTCAGCCACAAGCCTCGCAAGCAGATCGAGAAGGCATCCACGCACGAGTGGGGCCAGCTCGAGGCGTGCTGGCACGCGCGCGATTTCGACTACGTGCCCGGCTACTCGAAGTGCCTGCACTTCACGACCATCCACGAGCAGCCCTGGCATCCGCTTCCCGGGCAGTACGTCTACATGCCGAGCCCGGTGCACGACATCTGGCACGCCATGGAGAAAGAAGCCGACGATCGCGAATACTGCGCGTTCGACTTCACGACCGCCGAGACGCTCTACACGGGCTTCGTCGCGCGGATGCGCGCCGCCCGCATGGGCGGCACGGTCGCACCGCTGGCCAACCCGCTGCCGTCGCCGCCGATGGCGGGCCTCGGCGAGCTTCTCGCGCAGGCCTCGGCGCGCAGCATCCTCGAGCTGACGCTGGCCGACGCGCGCAACGAAGCGCTCGAAAGCCGCGTCGGCAAGTATCCCGGCGCAACTCTGACGACCTTCGACCCCACGGCAACCGAAGCGGCGGGGCTCGACGTGCCTCTCGGCCCCTTCGACGCCGTGCTGTCGATGGCCGGCCTCGATCTCCTGTCGAACGAAGACATCCCGTGGGTGCTCGACCAGCTCCTGTACCGTGCGCGGCGCGCCGTATTCGTCACCGTCGACGACACTGCGCGCAACGTGCCCCTGGCCGACGGCTCGTCGATTCGCGTGCGGCCCCGAGGATTCGCGTGGTGGCGTGCGCAAATGGAAGCCGCGTCACGAAACCAGCCCGAGGTGCGCTGGCGCCTCGGTGTCATCGAGCGCACTGCCGTCGGCACCGAAGCCGTGCGCTGGCGCGAAGGCGGGCGGCGCCTTCAGGACTCGTCTCCTTCGGTATGGATCCTCGCCGATCCCAAGCCCGGACACACGACGCAGTCGATCGGCCTGGCCGACACGCTCGGCTGGTCGTACGAAATCCGTGACGCCGGGTTCCCGTGGTGGACCAAGGTGACCGACCGCCTGTTCGGACCACTCGCGGTCGACCCGTCGGGAAAGCGGCGCGCCGCGCTCCGGGGACCCTTCCCGGATCTCGTGATCTCGACCGGCTGGTCGACGGGGCCGATCGCGCGCTGGATCGGAGCGCGCGGCGACGGCCGCACTTCGCTCGTCGCGATGGGCCGCAAGGGCGGCGACGTCGCGACCAACTTCGACCTGGTCGCGACCTGCTCCTACGTTCGCTACCCTCCGCACGAGCGGCGCAT
The DNA here is from genome assembly GCA_036493895.1 of Candidatus Binatia bacterium. Classification (NCBI taxonomy): domain Bacteria; phylum Candidatus Binatota; class Binatia (SeqCode); species Binatia bacterium. The sequence continues at coordinate 88,400 of DASXOZ010000008.1, forward strand.
CGCGCTGGCCGCTCCTTTGAACCAGGTCACACCTGCACGCCTTGCGGACGCTGCCGGGAAATTCCCGGAGCTGTTCGAAGGACATCCGTCACCTCGCATCGTCGTGCTGGTCGGCGGGAGCTGCCCCCAGTATGAAGTGGACGATGGGACCGCCAGGCGCCTCGGGGACGACGTCGCCACGCTGGCGCGAAAGGCCGGCGGCAGCGTCGTCGTCGTGACGAGCCGGCGCACTCCGACGAGCGCGATCGACGCCATCGAGAAGGGGCTCGCATCCGAAGGCACCAGCGCGGGCAGCGTGCACCGCTGGAACGCGTCGCGCACCGACAATCCCTATCTCGCCTATCTCGCGGGAGCCGACGCGCTCGTCGTCACCGGCGAAAGCGAGTCGATGATCGCCGAGGCCTGCGCGACCGCAAAGCCGGTCTACATCTACCCGGCACGCAAGCAGCCGCCGGGGCTGGCGCAGCGTTTCGTCCAGCTCGTCTCCAGGGTTGCGTTCTCGCGCCCGAAAAAAGGCAAAGGCACGTTCCGGCCCCAGCAGGGCCGCGAGTATTTCTGTGCCCGCCTGATCGAGCGCGGCATCGTGCATCCGGCGCGCGACCTCGAGGCTTTCCACCAGGGCCTGGTCGCGTCAGGACATGCGAGGATGTTCGACGGCACGCTCGATCTGGAAGCCGTCACGCCGCTGGCCGAGGCCGAGCTGGTCGCGGCGCGGGTGCGTGCGCTGCTCGGCTGCAACGACCACGACCAGCACGATGCCGCCGACCAGGCCCGACGCGCAGGCCGGGCCTGAGCCGGGCAGGAAGCAGACGTTCTGGCCACCACTGGCGAACACGCTGCGCACCCTCCGCGGGTCTGGGTGCTCTTTGGCAAAGGAACCGGCGGCAACGGGCAGATGCAGAGCCTGGCCGAAGCGCTCGGCTGGCCCTACGAGATCAAGCAGCTCCGCCACAACACGCTTCACCTGCTGCCGAATGTCCTGCTCGGCGCCACCTGCGCGACGCTCGACAAAAAGGAGTCGGCACCGCTCGAGCCGCCGTGGCCCGACCTCGTGATCGCCGCGTCGCGGCGCTCGGCGCCGGTCGCGCAGTGGATCCGCAAGCAGTCCGGCGGCCGCACCAGGCTGGTGCACCTGCTGCACGTGCAGGCGCCGCTGTCGTGGTTCGACCTCGTCGTGACGATGCCGCAGTTCCGCCTGCCGGAGCGGGAAAACGTGCTGCACGTGACCGGCGTCCTCAACCGCATCGACCCGAACGCGATCGACGAAGCCGCGCGGCAGTGGAAGCCGCGCCTCCCGCACCTGCCGCGCCCGTGGACGGCGTTGCTGGTCGGCGGCAACAGCTCTGCCTACCTGCTCGATGTGGACACGGCGGCGCGGCTCGGCCGCGACGCTTCGCGTGCCTGCGTGCAACGCGGCGGCTCCCTGCTCGTGACGACGAGCCCGCGCACGCCGCCGGAAGCTGCCGAAGCGCTCGCCTCGGCAGTCGAAGGCCCGTCGTACGTGTACCGCTGGAAGAAGGACGACGCGGCCAACAACCCTTACAAGGGCTTTCTCGCTCTTGCCGACGATTTCATCGTGACGATCGACAGTGCATCGCTTCTCGTCGAGGCGAGCGCAACCGGCCGTCCCGTCGCCGTCTTCGAGTGGCCGCGCCGCGGCAATGGCGCCGGGCTCGCCGGCGGTTCCGCGCTGTGGCGCGGCGCGGTGGCGCTCGGACTGTTCAAGCCGGCCCGCGATTTCGATGCGTACTTTGCCGAGATGCAGCGCCGCGGGCTTGCTCACCGCTTCGGCGAAGAGCCGCCGGTGACGAGGCAGCCTCTCGACGATCTCGAACGAACCGTCGATCGCATTCGTTCGCTGTTTGACCTGCCGCCTGCGAAGCGGGAATAGTGCCGCGGCGCCGGCGCGCCGCGCTTCGCGACATCGGCGCAGCGTGACCTCGACACGACGCCGCAACAAGCAAGACGCAGGATGGCAGGAGAATCCTTCTCGCGATGAGCTCCCCGAACGACCAGACGCCGAAGCCCTGGACGATGGTCACGCTGCTCGGCGTCGGCCGCAGCGGCACCAGCACGATCGCCCGCGGCATGCAGGCCATCGGCATCGACCTCGGCGAAAACCTGCGCGCGGGCAGCGGCAAGAATCCCACCGGGTTCTACGAGGACATCGACATCCTGAAGATCACGCGCCGCCTCAAGTGGACGCTCGGGATCCGGCCCGAGAGCGTGCGCCCGATCGACGAAGAAGAGTACGACCAGCCGGTCATCCGCCAGATCGAGGACGATTGCGTCGACGTGATCCGCCGCCGCTTCGGCAACTCGCCGCTGTGGGGCTACAAGTACGCGCGCACTTCGCGGTTCCTGCCGTTTTTCGAGCGGGTTTTCGATCGCCTGGGCCTCGACGCCCGCTACGTGTTCGCGGTGCGCAACCCGATCAGCGTGGCGCGCTCGCGCCAGCGACTGGAGCCCCAGCGCGGCACCCAGGAAAAGAGCGACCTCGAGTGGCTCGCGAACATCGTCCCGTGTCTCGAAAGAGCGCGAAGGCGCCGCTGCGTATTCGTCGATTACGACAACGTGATGGCCGAACCGGCCGCCGAGCTCGAGCGTATGGCCCGCGGCCTCGCTCTGCCGGTCGACGACAACGTCACGCGCCAGATCGCGATCTACCGCGACGAATACCTGAAGCCCGGCATCCGCCACAGCCGCTTCTCGATCGAGGACCTCGACCTCACGCCCAATCTGAATGTGCTCGCGCGCGACGCGTTCCACTGGCTGTGGAAACTGTCCACCGACCGGATTTCCTTCGAGGACGAAGCGCTGTGGACCGACTGGCGCCGCATCGCCGCGCGCATGGAAGACTTGAGGCCGGTGCTGATCCACATCGATCGCATCGAGGCCGAGCTGCGCAGCGCGCAGATGAGCCCGTACGGTCCGCTGCAGGCGCTGCCTCCGCTCTGGTACAAGTGGAAGCAGCGCTGAGCAGGCTGCGCGCAGCAGCGACAACCCGGATGGCGGCCGTCGCGGTCGCCGCTGCCATCGGCTCGTGCGCCTCGTGCTCTCCGGTGCGCGAAAAAGCGCTGGTCGGCAGCGTCACTCCCGAAATGTCCGAGCAGCTGGCCGAGAGAACGGGCCTCGCCGTCGCCGACGCGGGTGCGCCTTCGTGCACGCGCGTCTACCGCGCAAGCTTTCGCAACGCGATCCTCGAGATCCATCCTGACGAGACGATGTGCTGGGAATTGACGGCCGACCACGACGTCGCGATGGAACCGGTGGCGATCGACCCCGGCACCGCAGACCCGCAGCGCACGATCGTTCTGCGGATGTGGCAGGACGCCGGCGGCCACAATACGTTCCTGACCTTCCGCAATCCGTTCGCGAGGGCGCTCAAGTACAGCGCCCAGCTGCTGCAGCCCCACGGCGACGTCTTCCTCCCGACGACCGCGTGCCCGGTGCGGGGGCAGCGCTTCACGATCGAGCAGTGGCCGCAGACCCTTGTCGCCATCCGCATCGCCGACGCGAGCTTCGTCGACGACGCCGACGCCGTCTCCTGCGAATGAATATTACGTATGTGGAATGGGGTCAGGCACCACAGGAATGGGGTCAGGCA